>CALPMC020000057.1 GCA_943324565.2 Chitinophaga pinensis
GCAAAACCATCTTGAACACTCATGTTTTTAATCGCATCAATAAAAATAGGTAAAGCTTCCTTAGTTGCTTCCTCTGCTGCACGATTTAACGTAGTTTCAAATTTTTCTACTTGACCACCGAGGTTTAATTCTAACGCTTTTTCTTTAACTTTAATAGCATCAGGAGGGAATGGCAAACGAATTGCATCATTTTTCAAAAAACCATCAGTTACGGATGTAAGATTTACTGAGTTTTTTATTCCTACTGATAACGCTTCTCTTAAACCAGATATTATCTCATCGTTAGTTAATTTAGGAACTGAAGCTTGCCCAGAAGTTGATGGAGTTGTGATTACGCTAGCAGCTTGATTCAATACATCACAAGAAACTAGAGATAATGATACGATTGGAATAAATAGAATTGATAATTTCATAGTTGAATATTTTTATAAATTTAAGACAAAAAAGAAACGCATCTACATTCATACCAGAATAATAGATGCGTTTAAGAAATTTTAGGAAAACTATTTTAGTAAATTAATATATCCTATGTATTGTTTTCTTCCATCGGAATTTATTTCTTTATATGTCATTTTCCAAGTATAGGTTCCTTGTGGTACTTTTTTGTTTTTGAAAGTCCCGTCCCATTCTGCTCTTGCGTCATAAGATTCCCACATTAATTCACCCCAACGATTGAAAATTTCAACTTTAAAATTCATAAAATCAATTCCTTCGATAAAAAATTTCCAAGTTTGATTATGTTCATCTCCATCAGGGGTAAATGAATTAGGAATATACATTATGACATCCGGGATGATATTTAAATCTATTGTAGTAGTATCTATACATCCTTCATCTGTTGTTACTATTAATGTTACAGGATATGTTCCAGAAATCCCTTCAGAAAAAACCAAAGTAGCATTATTTCCATTTGTACTGACACTTATTGCATCATTACAAATCCATTGCCAATTTATAACATCTCCTATTGAATTATCAAATGTTTGAATTGTTGTTTCAAACCATGTTGCTGGATTTTTGGAAAAATTAAAATAAGCATTCGGCACAGGTGTCACTTCAATTAAAGTAGGTATAACTGTATCATAAACACAACCATAAATTGAGGTTACAGTCATTGTTACTCCAAATACACCAACATTAGGAAAAGTTGCATTTAACAACTGAGAACCACTCAAATTGTAACTAGAATTATTTGAAAATGTATAATTTGTTGTTGCAATATCATTAGGAAGATTAGAACTATTTGTGAAATTGAAGTTTCCAGGTTCACAATCTTTAATTTTGTCTAGAGAAACCGTTGGAAAGATTTGAGGTGGATTAGTTACAACAAAACACTCTTGATCAGTTGGAGATCCACATTGTTCTGAAAGCGTAACACAATAAGTTGTTAAAGTTCCTGTAGGTGAAACAACAATTGATGTGCCATTTCCAATAGGCGTGCCATTTTGTGTCCAAGAATAAGTGTAGGCTGTTGAACCGCCAATACCTAAAGCACGAAGTGTGATAATAGAATTTGCACAAATTAAAGTGTCAGGTGTAGTTTGAATTATTGATAATGGATTTGGCTCAGTTAAATTGAAATTTAATGTTACGTCACAACCGTTTGCATCAGATACAATAACTGAATTTGCTCCAGCAGGTAAATCGATTACTGTATTTGTGACATTTGTTGATTCCGACCAAATATAAGTATAGGGCGCTGTACCCAATGAAGTATTTACACTTGCAGTTCCATTTAATGCTGCATGACAAGTTACATTTGTTTGGCTTGCTATTGAAGCTTGCATAGGTGGTATTTCGGCAACATTTACAGTAAGAATATCAGAACAACCTGCACCCGCAGATATTGTACATGTATAAGTACCAGCAACTAATCCTACTGCTGTTTGTGTGGTTTGTCCATTACTCCATTGATAGGTAACTTGTGGGCTTGTTGGTGATGCTGTTGCAGTTGCCGTACCATCATTTCCACCACCACAAGAAATAAGAGTGGATGCAATACTAAAAGTTACAGGGTTATCTCCTACCGTTCCACTTGCGGAAGCTGTGCAACCATTCCCATCTAAAATATTTACATTATAAGTCCCTGCCCCTAATCCATTAACTGTTGCTGTTGTTGCACCACCGGGTGCCCATGAATATGTAACTGGAGCTGGAGATCCTGAACCAGGAACAGCAGTAACTGAACCTGAATTTTGAGTGCAAAAGTCAGAAACCGCATTTACGGTAGTCGATGGGGCTGCTAGAGTTATCCAGGTTGTGTCAGAAATTGCATTTCCATTTCCACCGGCTGAACAACCAGATTTTAAGAAATAACCCGTTGTACCAGGAGGTACTGGATTTATATTTAAACTACCTCCGTTGTAAGGAAAAGTTTGGCCTAAGGTGTTACCCCAAGTTACTTGTGGTGTAAAACGCCAAGCGTTATTTGTAGTTGTCCATTGAGTAGAATTTCTTCCCGGAACAACAACTGCTGCATTTCCTGCTAAATTATGTAAACCATGCACAGATGTTCCACTAGCCCAACCTGGACAATTTGGTTTATTCTGCATTCTTGTTTCAATATTATTAGTTGACTCAAATAATACAATCTGGTAAGTTCCTAATGATGAAGTACACGAATACATAGGGCAATTGTTCCAAGAAACTACTAATCTCCTATTTGGAGCCGTGCCTAATACTTGATAGCGGATATATGGTCCAGCAGAACCAGTTCCAGGATGCCAATCTTGCCAAGGTGCCATAATGCAGTTTTTTGGAATTGATGTTGCTGTGCTAGGAATTGATGCTGAGGTGAACGAAGTTGGTTGACCCGCTGTAAAACCTACCCAGCCATTTGTACAAATGTAAAATCGAGTGTAGGTATTTCCAAAAAAACAAAATGAAAAACCAATTGGAAGATCAACGCTTAAACCATCATCTGAAGTGGGTGAAAATTGTGTTATTGGAGTACCCAGATTAAATGGATCTGGAGCATAAGGGATATTTGCAACAGCATATTGAGCAGACCCTGCAGCTGCACCGCCACCAACGTTATTGCAATCATTAATGGTTACCGTTTGGTTTGGGCATATTACATCATCTTGTCCTAAACAAAGGGTAATATTTTGAGAATATACTAAGTTTACTAAAAAGACTAGAAAAAAAGATATATATATTTTTGAATTTTTCATTGTTTTGAAATTCATTATCAAACATTGAACGTATAACTCTAAATAAAGTTGCCAAAATTAAGAAGAAATCAACAATTTGTTAACTTTAAATATTGTATTCTGTTAAAGAAATTGCATGTTAATTAATCGTGCGAATAAAAACTTACTACATTTGCTATGTTTAATTTTAAAAACATCATTTATGTCAAACAATCATCATGCAGAGATTGAAGAATTTATGGATAGAGTTCGTTCAAAAAACGGACACGAGCCTGAATTCCTTCAAGCGGTACAAGAAGTAGCGGAAGCAGTTATTCCGTTTATGGAGTCACATCCTAAATACAAGACAGCCAAAATTTTGGATCGAATTGTAGAACCAGAAAGAACAATTATTTTTAGAATTCCTTGGTTGGATGATAATGGTAACATTCAAGTTAACAGAGGTTACCGTGTTGAGTTTAACTCGGCAATTGGTCCATACAAAGGAGGTTTACGTTTTCACCCATCAGTGAATCTTTCAATTTTGAAATTTTTAGGTTTTGAACAAATCTTTAAAAATTCATTGACAACATTACCTATGGGTGGTGGAAAAGGTGGTTCTGATTTTGACCCGAAAGGAAAATCGGATAACGAAGTGATGAAATTCTGTCAATCTTTTATGACTGAGTTATCTCGTCACATTGGAGCTGACACAGATGTTCCAGCAGGAGATATCGGTGTGGGTGGTCGTGAAATCGGTTACATGTTCGGACAGTACAAAAGAATTCGTAACGAGTTTACGGGTGTTTTAACTGGAAAAGCTAGAAACTGGGGAGGATCTTTGATTCGTCCAGAAGCAACTGGTTATGGTACTGTTTATTTCGCAAAAGAAATGTTAACTACCAAAGGTGATTCTTTTAATGGTAAAATTGTTGCTGTTTCTGGTTCTGGAAATGTTGCACAATATGCATGTGAAAAAGCAACAGAATTGGGAGCTAAGGTTGTTACTCTTTCTGACTCTTCTGGATACATTTACGATGCAGACGGAATCAATGCTGAGAAATTAGCTTTCGTTATGGAAATTAAAAATGTAAAAAGAGGACGCATTGAAGAATACGTAGCAAAATATCCAAATGCAAAATTTGTTGCTGGAAAACGTCCTTGGGAAGTGAAAGTTGATATCGCTTTACCTTGTGCTACTCAGAATGAATTAAATGGTGAAGAAGCTAAAGTATTAGTTGCAAATGGTGTTATCTGTGTTGCTGAAGGTGCTAATATGCCTTCAACACCAGAAGCTATAGCAGAATTCCAAGCGGCGAATATTCTTTTTTCTCCAGGAAAAGCATCAAACGCAGGTGGTGTTGCTACTTCAGGATTAGAAATGTCTCAAAACTCTTTACGTCTTTCTTGGTCAGCTGAAGAAGTTGATCAACGTTTACACGGAATTATGGTGTCAATCCATGAAGCTTGTGTAAAATATGGTAAAGATTCAGACGGTAATGTTGATTACGTAAAAGGAGCTAACATTGCTGGTTTTGTTAAAGTTGCTGACTCAATGATTGACCAAGGTTTGGTTTAAATCTAAATTGATTATAATTGAAATGTCCGGCAGAATTGTCGGGCATTTTTTTATATCTTTAAAAACCTCTACAAAAAAACCTGCCACCTTTGAAATGAAGAAATTAAAAAAACTCCACACAAAAGCGACAGGTTCTACCTACGTCTTAAATATCTATTTTGCTTTTTTCTTTGTAAAATCGAAATTGTAAACTGTTGAAATTAGCAAGGTATGATTGCGTTCATTTCTGATTCCGTCTGCTTTTTCAATGTAATGATTCAAATAGCCAACTTGAACATTGAAATCCTTATTGAATCTCCAACCTAGTGCAAAATTCAAGCGGTTTTGGTCGAAAATATTTTTACCAACTCCTTTTCCGAAATTAACAAAGACTTCATCGTTCACATTCAAAAACAAGGTGTTGTCGCTCATTTCTTTTTTGGAAAGTGGCACCAAAACCATCCCTCTGTAGCGCACTCGTTGACGGAAAATATTGTCTCCTTTGGTAATTGAACCATCCGTATTTTTCACATAGTTTTCCATAAAACGTTGTTCCAAACGGTAACGGTGTTGTAATTCAACTCTACCATATTTGGCTTTTGCATTCACTTGTTCCCAAATTCGACTTTCATTGAATTGGTGCAAGACTGGTTGATCCCCATATGGATAAGTAATAATCCATCCGTAACCTGCCGTTGCTGACAAATTTTGATTTACGTAATAATCTAATCCAATTCGCGCCAATGACTGTTGCCAATGATTGAAACCATCTTCACGTCTCCATTGATATTCTGTGTGAATTCCAAATTTATTCGTAATTTTATGATTGCCCAAATATGTTACCCAAGCATGATTTTGATTGCTAATGGTTTTTTGAGCAAGGTTTGTTCCCACAAATCCAAGTAGAAACAAACCTATTATTGTTAGTTTTTTCATGGATTATTTTTGGTGTTTTCTTTTCGTTGCCAAATTATGTTTAGAACCATGTGCATTTTTAAATTCATCAATTCCTAAAATCGTTAAATGTCCTCCTTCATTTTCGAAGTCGTCTTTCAAATGATGTAAAGTTTCGATTACTGTATGGTCAACTAATACACATTTACGAACGTCAAAAACAACATTATCAGAGTACGGGAATTTTAAGATTTGTTTTTTCACTTTTATGAAATTACTGAATATTGCAGCACCTTCCACGCGAACAACATTTCCTTCCACAGTTGTTTTAGCTTTGAATAAACTTGAAAAAGAAACACCACGAACAACGTGTAAAATTAATTTCAATAAGATACCAGCGCCAATACCAATCAATAAATCTGTTGCTAATGTAAAGATGATTGTTACTACAAATACTGCGATTTGATCAGCTCCAATTTTAGCCATGTGACCAAATTCTTTCGGATGTGCTAATTTCCAACCAACTCCTATCAACATTGCTGCTAAAGCTGCCTTTGGGATTAAATCACTAAAATATACAGCAAATAATAAGAACAATAAAATAAAGAAACCGTGGAAGAAATTAGCCCAGCGTGTTTTACCGCCGTTACTTACGTTTGCAGATGAACGTGCAACTTCACTAATCATAGGAAGACCACCTAAAACTCCAGCAACTATGTTACCTATTCCAACTGCTATTAAGTCTTTGTTAGAATTTGATTTTCTTTTGTATGGATCCAACATATCGATTGCTTTTACAGTCAATAAAGCTTCTAAGCTTCCAACTAAAGCAAACATTACAACGAATTTAATGAAAACGCCTATGTTCGAAAATCCATCAAATGATACTTTTACACCGATAATGTCAACCAATCCTTCTTTAAAATTCAATAAGGGTTGGTAACCTTTTGCGACAACTTCACCAGCAGCATTTTTCAAATCTGGAATATTTTCAACATGCAAAAACATCGCCAAAGGAATCGCTACAATAAGAACGATAAGTGCTGATGGAATTTTCTTAACTGCTTTAATTGGAATCATAGGCCATCCGAAAACAAGACCTAAACTCACAAGACCAATAACTACAACATCTTTGTGCTTGAAGAAATTAGCAAATGTATTTTTCAACTCCATCAATAATTCGAGTGGTTCAACCATTGGTTTTCCCTCAGGTGTAACTGGATTAAAACCTAAAAGAATGTGCAATTGTTTACTAATAATGATGATTCCAATTGCCGCCAACATTCCATGAACTGCTGATAATGGAAAGAAATCTGCTAATGAACCTAACTTGAAAACTCCGAAAAGTACTTGAATTACCCCAGCAACTACAACTGCTCCTAGTGCTAATTTCCAACCTAATTCTGTGTCGCCTTTTCCAAGTTCAGCAACTGATCCAGCAACGATAACGATTAGACCTGCCGCAGGACCTTTAATTGTTAGAGGTGAACCTGCCATGAAACTTACAACTAATCCACCAATCATTGCGGTAACCAGTCCGTAAATTGGTGGGAAATCACTTGCACCTGCAATTCCTAAACTTAAAGGTAAAGCAAGCAAGAATACTAAAAAACCTGAAATTGCGTCACTTGAAAAATTCTGTTTTAATCCTTCAAATCCGTCTTTTGGTATATAATTATGTTTTTTCATTTTTCTTTAATTTTATAAATAACTAAGAAGAGCGCTTTGCCACTTCGTGATATGTTTTAATGTGTGGGCCTAAAAAAACGCGCGCATAAATACGAATCGTTGCTAGTCCGTTAATAATTAAGCTTAAGGCCGTGAAGAATGCTAAGCCTATTTGATTGTAATGTATGTGTGAAAAAATCAGATCTTCACCAACAAAAGATGGGGTAATTGGAAAACCAGACAATCCTAAAGCGCAAAGCAAAAATAGAATTGCAATTTTTGGATGCTCATATGAATGTCCATAAAATTGATCCAAACTAACCCATTCTTTTTTTCTCAAGTTATTGATTACCAACAAACCTATAAACCATGCTGTGATTATTCCACTCAAATACCATACATGGTGCATCCAATCAAAATGTTCATTAAAAGAAATCGCTATTGCAATAGTGATGTGATTAAGCATAATTAATGTCCAACTTTTCCTTACACTATCTCGTTCGGTGAAAGCCTTAACAACAATAAGAAATCCAACAATTGCGAATAATACTGGAAAATTATTTTTGTACTTATCTGGTAAAATAGTAGTGAAATTTAATAATATTAAACCAATAAAAACAACAGTTCCAGCAAACAGAAAAATGTATTTAAAATTCAAAATTCTCCAATTAGTTCCAATTTCTTTCAATGGATTCCATAAATAAGTGTAAAGCATACTATCCAAATTCCATTCCTTCAAACTTAAAATATAAATTGCATATTCAAAACGTTTTGGCCAAGAATCTTCAATTGTCTTTGCTCGCGGAACGAAATTGTAAAACTGTTCTCGGATTTTATAACTAACTATTGATGGCGAAACCAATAATTGATACGTCCTTAAAAACGCATTTCCTGCGATGTGAACTAATGCAACATTTTCAAGTCCTAAAGCAATTTCAATAAAGATCAAACCAATTTGCGCAATTGAAGAATAGGCAATTTGACTTTTAATTGAACTTTGAACACGGCCAATAAATGTGGAAATAATTGCTGTTGTAAACCCTGCAAATCCTAGAAATATTCTAAATCCAGTTTGAAACTCCCAAAATGGATAGGTTCTTAACATCAAAAAAGCTCCAATATGAACGGATAATGAACCATAAAAAATAGCACTCGACGGAGTTGGACCTTCCATTGCACGAGGTAACCACGATGAAAAAGGCAATTGAGCTGATTTTGCCGCTGCAGAAATAAAAATCATCATGGAAATTGCTAACCCAACGAGAGAGTTATCCATCAAATGCTCGTGAACAAGTTCAGCATTATTGAGTTTAAAAAAGGAAATATTCTCATGCCAAAGGTGATGGGACAACCACATAACCAAGATTAAACCAACATCGCCAATACGGTAAATTGAAAAAACTTTTACTGCATTTTTAACAGGTAAATAGCGGTCGCGATAGAAGGCAATTAATAAAAAAGAAGACAAACCAAGAATTTCCCAACCGATAAACAATGTTTCAATATTACCTGAAAAAATGATGATATTGAATCCTAAATAGAAAAATAATATCGTATTGAAAAATCGTTTATATCCATCTTCTCGGTGTAAATAATATCGGCTGTAAATGGTAATTACAAAAGTGATCATTGAACCTAAAATCAAGAAAACTAAAGTAATTTTATCGAAGTAGAAATCAATAAAAAAGTCATAATTCGAAGTTTGGTAAACCGAAAATTCCTTCAAATTTATAACGGGCATTTTATTGATAATCCATATTACAGAAAATACAAGCGATGAGAAAAATTGAATTCCAACAGATGTAAATGCTAATACTGACAGGGCTTGTTCATTTTTTTTAGGAATCAAAAGACTCAAGAAAAAACTCACAACAGGCAGCAAAATAAAAAAATGAATAAATACTTCCATGGCTTAGTGATTTAAAAGTTCATAAACAGGTAAATTGGCATGTTCCTTTTTAAAAACTGACGTCAAATCATCCACCTCAAGCAATTGTTTTTCTAATAATTTACAAGGTTCAAATACCTCATTGGAAAATAGAAATGGTTTTTTCGTTAATGGATCAATAACGACAAGGCGTACCCATTCGTTTTTAAACCATTCATAAGTTGAAGCATTGATTTTCATTGTTTTCAAAACCACATCAGGAAAATGTTCAACAATTGCCAATAATCGAATAGGATCATGAACCTCAATCATTTGACTTGGAAGGCCTGTACGTAAATCTCCATCAATTCCATTCGCAACACCTATTAAACCCAAGACATTGTGTGGTAGTTTTGTACCTGCTCCCAGCTTTTGATTATCCACACGAGAGAAATAATATTCTAAATTTATTCCGCCACAAACTGGTGCAATTGCATTTAAAATACCAAGTAAGTACTTGCCTTCTGGATCTACTTCGTAATCAAATGAATTTAAGAATGCTCTCCTGTCTAAGAATAAATTTCTAGTAATTTCACGACGTCCAACGATGCAAAGTGTATTGTTTGAATGATTTAATTCTGGTCGTGGTTCAAATAAGGACACTGAACGTAACTTAACTGCCTTATGTACATTTTTAAGACCTTTATTCGAATCAACTAAAATAAATCTTCGAGAGCGTTCCATTGCGTTTAAATTCAACGCTCTATCAAAAGCCTCACAGTTAATTTCTTGGCGTATTTTATTTGTTTCGCTTAAAATTGAAGTGTCAAAATAAGAAAATTCATCGCGAGTTGTATCGTGAAGTACAGGAAGAAATTGAGTTGTTTCTGGAATATGAATTCCTCTTTCTGATAATATTTCTCTAACTTTCGGATGATTACCAATTTTGGAAATTACTCGTGCATTAACCGAACCAGGTCTTCCTGAACAGGCGCCACAGTCATAACCTGCATAATGAGTATTATTTGAACTACTAGCGCCATGACCAACTACGTAAATAAGCGGTGCAAAATGATCAACTAAACCGATACTTTTTAGCAATCCTTCTAACCTGTCAGCCATTTCTGAAACCGCAAAGCCAACCTGTAAACCATCGTCCGTTTTTTCATTTTCTATATTTTCAAAAGTCAGTTCCGAGTCTGCATGCATATGTCGAGAGGATGAAACAGCAGCAGCGTTTTGTATTGGTTTTATGATTGAACCTACTAATTTAAGTGCTGACCAAAATCCAATTGTATGTGTAATTAACCAACCAAATAAAAGTCCATGGGCACGTTTATGAAAATGAAAATCAGTAGATTGCTTTTGATTTGCGATTATTTCTTTTATTAGAAACTTTGGTGTTAATGGCGCTGGACAGACTTTAGTTCTAAAATCAGAATTAGATGGTTGAAAATAAAACTCAACATTGAAAAAACCAGCTGTACCATACGTTTTTGCACTTGGAATTTCACTTTCTATATGTCTTCTGATTGAACATTCGCGATCATCAATACAAAAAAGTGCTTGTAATTCAGTTTCCTTGTGCACCGTCTCATGTTTATGAAGCAAACCATTAATTACCTCATCGTAATAAGTCCATTCGTAAGCTTCTTGCCAAATTCTTCTAATTTCTGAAAGTTCATCTATTGCTACTAAAGCAAATAATGGAGCTAGTTCAGTTGTCATTTTTATTGAAATTGGCGCCCAAATCTCTCCGAAATAATTATCTAAAGTATCAATCTCCAAAAGAAGTTCAAAAAACATGAATTCGGTTAAAGAAACAGAACGATTGTCAATCAACATATTAGGATTATCCTCTAAAACTGCAACAATTCCTGAATAACCAGGATGAGCAAACTGTTGGTCAAAAAGGTAATATTCAAAATATTTTTCTTTTCCAACAACAAGTTTAAGAAGGTCTTCAATTGTTGTTTCCTCGTTTGCCAAAAGTGCTTTTGCTCTTTTCGTTTTAAAAAAACTTATTGTTCCATTTGACTCTAAAATGCGAATTGCTTGTAAAAAACCAACATGTTGAACTGGGAAATTCCAAATTGAAATTCCTTGATCGAGATAACTACTTATGATTCGGAATAAAAGAGGATGTGTCATTGAGTCTAAATCAATATGAAAATTATCTTTCCATTGATTTCTTAGCAATCCACAACTTGGGACACTACTTTCATCCCATTTTTGATTTAGCAATTTGTCCATCCAAACTTCTTGATTGTCAAATGGAATAAATCGCTTTATTATTTCTAACTCTATTTTTCCTTCCTTAAAAAGTCGTCGGTATTCCTCAATCTGCAAGTACGTTTTGTATCCAAAAATTTTATTCCCTTTGTTTAATGCATCATGAAAATTTTCACTTTGAAAAGCATGAAGTGTATTGTGATGAATAAAATCTTTTAGTGGTGCTTGAGCTGGTAAATAATGCTTGAGGTGATGAACGACTTCCGACAGATGAAAAGTCTCATTTCTATTCATAAACTAAATTTTACATTCTTAAATAAGTTAACTACTTAAATTTGAATGAATTCTATAATCTAAAGTTTCTGAATTGAATGTAAAGAGGAAGATTGTTTGAATGTCTTAAATCGCGATTTTCAATTGAACTTTCATTGAAATCATTGATGTAAACAGCGATTAATTGTTGATTTAATAAAGAAAAGTTATCCTCAGAATTATCATCTTCATCTAAATCCGTTTCATCTGCCAATTCCAAATTACTTTCTTCTAAGTCAATTTTTGAAACTAAAGTTGTCGCCTTTTTTTCGTTATTGCTAGAACTTATAAAATCTTGAGAAGTAGCTGAATCTTTGGTTTTAAAAGAAAAATTACTAAAACCAATACCGTTAATAAACAGACAAAAGGCTGCAAATACAATAACTACCTTATGTAATAATGTGTTTTTCACGTTGTAAATGTAAAAGGATTTCTAGAATCAGAATCTTTAATTAACAATTAGATAACTATTTAAAATAATTATATATAATATAAAAAATATTTAAGGTTAGAGTATTTATAAATTGACGAAAAAAGAGCCGTAAGAAATCTTACAGCTCTTTATCCAAATATATTTAGCTTTTATTCTCCGAACTTTTCAATTACTTGCTGTGTAACCCCTGTATTAGAGAAGCCACCATCATGAAAAAGATTTTGCATTGTTACATATCTTGTTAAATCAGAGAACATCGAAATGCAATAATCAGCACAAGCTAAAGCAGAGGCATTTCCAAGCGGTGACATTTGCTCAGAGAAATTAATAAATTCTTTAAACCCTTTAATTCCTTGACCAGCTGTTGTTACAGTTGGTGACTGAGAAATAGTATTCACACGTACCTTGTTTTTAATTCCATAATGATAACCAAATGAACGTGTTATTGACTCTAACAAGGATTTAGCATCAGCCATATCGTTATAATCTGGGAAAATGCGTTGTGCTGCAATATAAGTCAAAGCCACTACCGAACCCCATTCGCTAACAGCGTCATGTTTGTATAAAGTTGCCAATGTTTTGTGCAAAGAAATCGCCGAAACATCCATTGTCTGATTATAGAATTGGTAATTATTTTCGGTGTAATGTTTTCCTTTTCGAACATTTGGAGACATTCCAATTGAGTGAAGAACAAAGTCAATTTTACCACCTAAAATTTCCATTGATTGTGTTACCAAATTTTCTAAATCTTCAACATTTGTTGCATCAGCAGGGATAATTTTACTTCCAGTTTTTTCCGCAAGCAAATTAATTTCACCCATTCTCATTGCGATTGGAGCATTAGTCAATACAAATTGAGCTCCTTCTTCGTGTGCTCTTTCTGCAACTTTCCATGCGATTGATTGATCGTTTAAAGCTCCAAAAATAATTCCTCTTTTTCCTTTTAGTAAATCGTTTGCCATTTGTTTTGTTTTTAACAAAAGTAATAAAATGTAATTATCTCTATACCTATAAGTTAATTCTTCTTTATTTTTAGCTCCAAAAAGAAATTAAACTTCAATTATACATCAAATTACAATTTCATTTCTAATAATTAAAAAAAAAGAATTCACACCAATAAATTGAAAAGTAAAAGAAAGATTGGCTAAAGCTATTATCTCCCCAAAACCTTTTTTATCTTTACTTTATGGTATCTTCTATAAACGACAAAGATTTTTTTGAGCAAGTTTATGCGGTTGTAAAATTAATTCCAGAGGGACGAGTGACTTCTTACGGTGCAATTGCTAATTATTTAAGTGCTAAAAAAGCTTCTAGAATGGTTGGATGGGCAATGAACGCTGCTCATTCTAATCCAGAAATTCCAGCTCATCGGGTTGTTAATCGGAATGGTTTATTAACTGGAAAAATGCACTTCCCTACTCCTACATTGATGCAGGAAAGATTAGAAGATGAAGGGATTGAAATTATAGCTGATGAAATTCAAAATTTTAAAACAGTGTTTTGGAATCCGGAAGAATTGATGTCGCTTTAAGGTTAATTTCTAAACAGAATCTATACTTTTCAGTATATAAATTTAAGAAATCAGTACCCGTTTTTAATATCATCCCAAAAATAAAGTGGGTTTTTAAGCTCCTAAATTAATATAGACAAAGGTTCAATCAGCTTTAAATATAAACCTAATTTTCAATTTAATAGCTTAAATGGTAAACTTTAAAGTTATACTAACCTTTTAATTTAAATTGTTTTTGAAATTAAACTGTGAATTTCAACAATTTATCCTATTTTAGTGCAAACGAAAACCTAACCTAATGTATTTACTCTATAAACAATTAATAACTAATGGTTTATTTGCTTTAAAATCTTCATTATTTATTTTTATGCTGCTACTTAGCAATTTAAAAATTGATGCGCAAGTTATTGCAAACTATTCCTATACTGGTGGTGTTCAAACATTTGTTGTTCCATGTGGCGTTTCATCTATTAATGTGAAAGCATGGGGTGCAGGGGGCAGTGGAGGTGGAATCGATACTTATTCTGGTGCAATCGGGGGAGGTGGTGCTTTTATTCAAACGACTTTAGAAGTTACGCCAGGGCAAACGCTTACAATTATTGTTGGTGGAGGTGCGCTTGGAGGAGGTCCTTGTCTATCAAACTCACCAGGAGGAGCTGGTGGCTGGGGTAATGGTCAAATTGGTGGTGCTCGCGGTGGAAACTCAGGTTCTCAAGGTTGCTCTGGAGGTGGTGGAGGTGGCGGTGGTGGAACAGGCATTTTTTTTGGGGCAACTCCTTTAATTGTTGCTGGTGGTGGTGGTGGTGGAAGTGGTGGTGGAAACCAAAGTAGTGGCGCTGCAGGTGGTGGTGGCGGACAAAATGGATTTGCTGTTTCAGGTTGTACGCCAGGTTTAACTGCAGGAAACACCAATGGAAATGGTACAAACGGTGGTGATAGAGGAAATGCAGACGGAGCTGGAGGCGGAGGCGGAGGCGGAGGCTATGTAGGTGGTACCGGTGGAAGTCCACCTCCTGGATGTGATTGTGGTGGATGTGGTGGTGGTGGTGGTTCTAGTTATTCTTCAGGAACAGCTACAACAATAACGAATGGTTCAGGTCAAAATCCGGGAAATGGAACTGATCCAAATTTGCCTGCTGGAATTGCTAGCGGTGGTATTAGTTCAGTTCAAGGAGGTAATGGCTATTTGATTATTTCTTACAATGGAGGTACGGTAAACTCGCAATTTTCAGTTGAAAATATTTGTGATGGTTTTGCACCAACTTTTAACAATACTTCAACATATCAAAATGCTCCAATTTCCTCTTATTCTTGGGATTTCGGTGATGGATCGCTAATTTCAACGGCTCAAACTCCGAATTATATGTATGCAACTCCTGGAACCTATACTGTTTCTTTAACTGTTTCAAATGGTTTTGGTTGTGATCATACTTCTACACAACAAATTACAATTCACCCTCAACCAATTGCAGACTTTACTTTTGTTGAGAATTGCATCAATACTGCTACAGTATTCACAAATACAAGTACAGTTTTTGATCCACTTGTCACAAACGCTTGGGTTCAAAATTCGGCGGTGGTTGCGACTTCTATAAATTATTCAAACTCTTATACAACTCCCGGAAATAATAGTATAACTTTAATTGTGGCGGAAACTCATGGTCCTTTAACTTGCGCAGATACCGTTACAAAAACTTTCTTTATTCATGATATTCCAAACACTCAATTTAATGGTGATTTGAATTTATGTCTAGGTGATTTAATTTCTTTTACCAATAATTCAAGTATTACAACCAATGAACCAATTACTTATGCTTGGTCTATCAATGGAAGTAATGTTTCAACATTAACAAATTTTCAAGCTCCATCAACAACTTCAGGGACTTTTAGTATTGGTTTGACCACGACTTCAACTTTTGGATGTACAAGCTTTTTAACTTCTAATTTAATCGTAAGTCCAATTCCAAATGCGCCTGTTTTAACAGCAACAATAGTAAATTGTCCAGGCAATCTAATTACCTTAAGTGCAGAAGTAGAGGCTCAATCTACCATTTCTTGGACTGGACCATTAAATTATACGTCATCAAATATTAGTAACACTTTCCCTTTTCAAATAAATCAAATTGGAATTTATTCAGCATCTGTTGTTTCTCAATTTGGTTGTCCATCATTGGAAAGTACGATTGGGACAAGTATTGTTAATATTTACAATTTTGATGACTTCAAATTTCCGAATGTAATCACACCAAATAATGATGGATTTAATGATGAGTTTAATATCCTGAATTACTTTCAAACGTGCGATGATTTCTCCATTTCAATTTTCAATCGCTGGGGAAATCTTGTTTTTGAACAAACACAAGATGATACAACTGGATTTTCTGGAAAATCAGAATCTGGGAGCGATTTAGAAGATGGGATATATTTCTATAATTTGATTTTTTACTCTGGTGGCGATCTAAAAGAAGGCAAAAAAACTGGTTTTATACACATTGTAAGATAAATAAGAATCTATAGATAGGCTTCGAAAGTTTTAATCTTAAATTTTAAAATAGTGGTTTCTCATTTTAAAATTCCGGTTGTCAAATTAATTTAAAAGCGATCTCTAAATAGATTTATTACCTACTGTTTCGGTGCTCAACTTTCTTAATTTAAAAATAAGCAGATACTTCTGGCTAACCTAGAAAATCGAAATGAAACAACAAGATAAATAAATTGAATTAAAACGTTCAATTTCAAATTTTTAAATAAACGAATCTAAATTAAATAATTAACAGTCAATTATTTACGTTTATTCATGTTGTTAAAACTTAAACTTATCTTTCAATTATACTTCTTAGCCATTTTTTCAGCAAATTTAGGTTTGGCATAGCTATTGTCCGATACGTCGACTCTTGTGAATGCAACAAATTCATAGCATAAAAATTATAACAACTGACAAACTGTCGCTTTAAAAAAATATATGAGTACACTATTTGAAAATGATTTTCTTGGTTTTTCAGGAATGGATTCTGATGCTGAGTTCATTCCATTGATTACAGCCGAGGAAGAAGATAATGTCAACAAACAAGTTTTTCCGAAAGATTTGCCAATATTACCACTACGAAACAATGTTCTTTTTCCAGGTGTAGTTATTCCAATTACTGTCGGTCGCGACAAATCAATCAAATTAATACAAGAAGCGAACAAAGGAAATAAAATTATTGGTGTTGTTTCGCAGAAAAATCAAGAAGAAGAAACTCCTGGCTTTGATGATTTACATAAAATCGGTACAGTTGCTCAAATCATTCGTTTGCTCAAAATGCCTGATGGAAGTTCAACGGTAATTATTCAAGGAAAACGCCGTTTTGAAATCGTTGAGCCATTGCAGACAGAACCCTATATGCGTGCAATAGTTAACGTTTTTACTGAAAAACGAGTTGACAAAAAGAATAAAGAATTAGAAATGATGTTTAAAACCATCAAAGATTTAGCACTTCAAATTATTCGCGACAGTCCAAATATCCCTTCAGAAGCACAGTTTGCTATTGGAAACATTGACAGCCCCACATTTTTAGTGAATTTCATTTCTTCAAATATGAATGCTGACGTTTCTAAAAAACAAGAAATGTTGGAAGAAATGGACATGGAAAAACGTGTCATTAAAGTTTTAGAGCATTTGACTTTGGAGGTTCAAATGTTAGAAATGCAAAACGAAATTCATAATCGTGTTCGCAAAGATTTAGACAAACAACAGCGCGAATATTTCTTGCACCAACAAATGCGCACAATTCAAGACGAATTAGGCGATAACCCACAAATTCAAGACGTTAGGGATTTTCAAGAGCGTGCAAAAACTAAGAAATGGAATAAAACAATTGAGAAATTGTTTACGAAAGAATTAGAAAAAATGCAACGCATGAACCCACAAGGTGCAGAATATACGGTTCAAATGAACTATTTGGACTTATTGCTTGATCTACCTTGGGGTGAACATACTAAAGATAATTTAGATTTAGTGCGTGCACGTAAAATCCTTGAACGCGACCATTTTGGAATGGAAAAAGTGAAAGAACGCATCTTGGAATACCTTGCTGTTTTGAAACTTAAAGGCAATATGAAATCACCAATTCTTTGTTTTTATGGCCCTCCTGGAGTTGGTAAAACTTCATTAGGAAAATCTATTGCAGAAGCATTGGGGAGAAAATATGTTAGAATGTCACTTGGAGGTTTACACGATGAATCAGAAATTAGAGGACATCGTAAAACCTACATCGGTGCAATGCCCGGTAGAATTATGCAAAACCTTAAAAAAGCGGAAACGGCTAACCCAGTGTTTGTTTTAGATGAAATCGACAAATTGGGTAGAAGTAATCACGGTGACCCCTCCTCTGCCCTTTTGGAAGTTTTAGACCCAGAACAAAATAGTGCATTTTACGACAATTACGTTGAAACAGAATTCGACCTTTCTCGGGTAATGTTCATTGCCACTGCAAATAGTTTAGCGGAAATTCAAGGTCCATTAAGAGATCGAATGGAAATAATTGAAGTTAACGGTTACACGATCGAAGAAAAAATTGAAATTGCAAAACGTCATTTATTACCCAAACAAATCGCTGAACATGGAATCACTAAAAAAGATATTTCCGTTGACAAAAAGATTTGGGAGAAGTTAATTGAAGAATATTCCAATGAGTCAGGTGTTCGTGGTTTGGATAAACTAACGGCAAAATTGGTTCGTAATCGGGCACGTCAAATTGCAATGGAAGAAAGCTTTGATGTAAAAATCACTGAAAACGATTTATTCACTTTCCTCGGAGCTGGAAGAAAACGCACAAAATACGATAACAACGAAGTCGCTGGTGTCGTTACAGGTCTTGCTTGGACAAGTGTTGGAGGCGATATTTTATTCATTGAATCAAGCATTACCAAAGGAAAAGGGAAACTTACCTTGACTGGAAATTTAGGTGATGTAATGAAAGAATCTGCCATTATCGCACTTGAGTTTTTAAAAGCACACAGCTCTTGGTTGGATTTAGATCAATCAGTTTTTGATAATCATAATGTTCATATTCACGTTCCTGAAGGAGCAACTCCAAAAGATGGACCAAGCGCAGGAATCACCATGTTAACCTCTTTAGCGTCTTTGTTTACGCAACGAAAAGTAAAAAACAACCTAGCAATGACGGGAGAAATAACTTTACGTGGCGATGTACTTCCTGTCGGTGGAATCAAAGAAAAAATACTGGCCGCAAAAAGAGCTGGAATTAAAGAATTGATTTTATGTGATAAAAACGAACAAGATATATTGGAAATAAATCCAGACTACTTAAAAGGATTAAAAATCAATTATGTCAGTAAAATGAAAGACGTTTTGAAAATTGCTTTGATGAATGACAAAGTAAACGATGCGATTCAAATAAGTTAAAAAACGATTTAGTCAATTAAACAGTGTTAGTAAAATTTGACAAAGGGTGCATTTCTCTTTTGGCATAATTTTAGATATTTGCACAGAAAATAAAACAAATGAAATTAATTTTAAGTATTTGTCTTGTTGTATTAGGAACTTCTGTTTCTTTCGGACAAGACGCAAAATCTCAAGGAATTTTAGATAAACTTTCAACTAAAATGAAAGGATTGAAATCTTTCTACATTGAGTTTAGTGCAAATATCAAAAATGCCGACAGTGGACAAAATGAAAACGAAACTGGTAAAGGTTGGGTGAAAGGCAACAAGTTTTACGCTTCTTATGGTGAAAATACGATTATCAGCAATGGAGTAAAAACATGGACAGTAATCAAAGAAGAGAAATCTGTTTACGAATCCGATGCCTCTGAAGATGATGAAGAAAGCATGAATCCAAAAAAGTTAATGACAATTTGGGAAACAGGTTTTAAAAACAAATTTGACAAAGAAGATAAATTCGGTGGTGAAACTGTAAGTGTAATCAGTTTGTTCCCTAAAACCCCATCAAAAAGTGATTTCCATACAATCGTTTTATATATTGGTAAAGCAGACAATGAATTGAAAAAAGCGGTCATGAAAACGAAAGATGGTACTACAATGACGTATTCATTAACCAAATTTACGACCAACCCAGATGTTGACGACGCTAAGTTTGTTTTTGACAAAAAGAAATATCCTGGTTATCCAGTGATTAAAGACTAAAAGATTATAACCAAATAAAAAACCTTCACTCTTAATTGAATGAAGGTTTTTTTCGCTTTTATTTTACCTAAAAACTTGGTAATGGAGGAGTTTTTTTTCCTTTTTACGCGGGATGATGTAAGTAAAAGAAACTTGAGAGTTTCCAAAAGGCTTGTAATTACTATTGAAATTTAGGTTAATTTCATTTTTTAGCTATTTTTGACACAATATGACATCAAAAAAACTCACCATCGCCATTGACGGCTTTTCAGCTTGTGGAAAAAGTACCTTAGCAAAAGATTTAGCTAAAAAATTAGATTATATTTTCATCGATTCTGGTGCCATGTATCGCGGAGTTGCGTTGTATTGTTTGGAAAATAGTCTATTTGCTGATGGTGAACCTTTGGTGGATAAAATAATTGAAAACTTAAATAATATCCAACTCGAATTCAAAACAATCGATCAACAATCACTTTTGTTTTTGAATGATAAAAATGTTTCAACTGAAATCCGTGAGAATGCTGTTGCGAACGTGGTTTCAAAAATTGCGACGATAAAAGAAGTACGTCAAAAATTGGTTTCAGAACAACAAAAAATGGGCGATAAAGGTGGTATTATTATGGATGGTAGAGACATCGCCTCTGTTGTTTTTCCGAATGCAGAATTGAAATTATTTGTAACCGCAGACACCAAAATCAGAACGCAGCGTAGATTAGACGAACTTAAAAGCAAAGGCATCGAAAGTTCATTTGATGAAGTAGCAAAAAACTTGGAAGAACGCGATTACATGGACACGCATCGTGCAGAAAGTCCTTTGATTCAAGTCGAAGATGCCATCGTTTTAGACAATTCGAATTTGAACCGTGAAGAACAAGTGGA
>CALPMC020000058.1 GCA_943324565.2 Chitinophaga pinensis
CTGCATTTCTTGCAATCCAGGAAGCAACTAAAAAATGGACAATGCCTATTCGTGATTGGGGAACAATACTTAACCAATTTATGATTATTTTTGAAAATAGACTGATTTTTTGAAACTTTCAGTTTACACACTTAGTGGGATGGTGTCTAGTAAATATTAGCGAACAATTATTGGCCTTGAATTTCATGGTTTTAGCTTCGCTGCTACTTCGTGTTGATTCTTTTTCATCAAGGAAAAAGAATGGCAAAATAAATTAGAAGCACAAACCCTTAATTGTTTGCATAGTTTTGACTAGTGGAACAAAAGTCAACACTAAATTTTCAATCACTTCACAAAAACAACTTCCTCGTAAGGAATTCTAAAGCGTTCTCCCCAAATCCCTGCTTCTGTTCCTTTGCCAACAGATATAATCATATTGATTTCTGCGCCACGAGGTAAATTCAGAGCTTTTTTAACTCTTAATTTATCAAAGCCTTCCATTGGACAGGATTCAAAACCTTCAGCTGCAATCGATAACATAAATGTTTGAGCAGCCAAAGCACATGATTTATGGACACTTACACGTTGGTCAGCTTTTCCTGCCATGCGCATGAATGGTTTGCGTAATCCCATAAAAAAGCAAATGCTTCTTCTTACTAAAGTTAAAATTCCAAAAGGATCATTGCCATAAACGAGGCGCATAAGTTTGCCATAATAATCTAAACCACCTTTTTCAAGCTTAGAAGGCTCACCTTTAATTTGACCTTTGATTTTGTCGTAATTCCATTTTGCATGTTCTTTCCACTTGTCTTTTCGTGTGACAAAAACAACCATTTGTTGAGCCGTTTTAGCTGCTGATTGACTCAAACAAAGGGGAATAAATTTCTTTAATTCATCATCTGATTGAATCCAATAGAATTCCCATAATTGCATGTTACTACTGTTTGGAGATAGAATGGCACGTTCTAAACTTCGTTGAATTACTTCTTTTGAAACAGGAACGTTTGGGTCAAAATGACGATTAGATCTTCTTCTATCAATTATTGATTGGAATTCGTTGGAATACATAGTTTAATTTTTGGTAGTGATTTATAAGACTTGGTTTAAACTGAATACAATTAAAACAAGCTAATTGAAAAAGATGAAGTAAGTGTTGATCATAGGTTAAATCAATAGTAAATGGGATTTGGATTTATTTATAATTCTGAAGTGAAATTAAACTCTTAATAAATCAGCCTGCCAATTTGTAATAGCCATTTTAATTTCTTTATTGGAAAGTTTATCTTTTATTGCTAAATCAATAAGAGCAAGTAATTCTTCATTTGAAGCAAAACGCAAAGCAATAATTTGACTTAATTTCAACTTATCTTCTTTTGAATTGAAAGATGTTCCTGTTAATTCAAAATATCGTTGACGCATTTCTAAACGGATAAGTCGATCTTGATTTTTTAAGGCATAAACTCTCGTAATCATTGAAACTAAAACTAACGCAAAACTTGCAAGAAACCAAAACAACTTTTCTTCGAACTCAGCATCGGAAACAAAAAAACAAACAACACTCCAAATAAATAAACCTAGAGAAGTCGGGATTAATACAAAATGATGTGCAGGGTTTAGTCGTAAGTGATTTTTATAGTTTTGCATTTTTTTAATTTAAATATTCAGTTAGTAAGGTTACGAATTCATTTTGGAATGATTGACTTTTATCGTGATTATAAGCAATTTGAATTTTCTCTACAATCTCACTAATTTCTGTAACATTAGCTGCTTTTAATTCATTCATCACGTTTTGAATACTTGCAGGTCGTGGTCCCCAAGTATATAATTCATTGAGTGTATCATTTTCTAAAGCAATTAATTTGGGAATAGAGCGACCACCGTTTGTAAGATACAATTCCATTACTTCTATGTTCTCATCGCGTAAAATAATTTTTAGTTCAATTTTATTTGATAAATCAGCTATTTTTTGAAGCAAAGGTAAATTTTGAGCTGCATCGCCACACCAAGCTTCTGAAATAACCAACCAAGTTTGTGGAGTTTGAATTTGAGTAATTAAACTTTTCAATTCTGCATTGATTTCAACCGTTTTGTCTAACCGTTTCATACGATGAAAATTCAGATTGGTGTAATGTACATAATCAGCTCCTTGATTAGGACCAGTAGTTTTTTCTTGGCTTAAAAGATCTTCAGTTAATTGTAAATACTCAGAATAGGAAAGTGATTTTTTAATCACGCTTGTCAATAATTCGATTTTATTCATTGATTTTATTTCTTGTTGTCATTAACGATTGATAAAGATATTTGTTTGTTACAATTTCAGAATTTAAAGAATGGAATCAGCTTCAATCCTAAATTTAACTATTCGTTGAATTAAATCTTTTGGAAGTGGCTGATTAAGTTGGAATTGAATGGCGCCTTTTGATGTTTTAAAGGGCAGTAATTCTTCTTGAAAAGTAATAATCGGCTGAGAAGTAGGGTAGAAACCAATATGATTTTTATAAGCTGCATAATAGACTAGCACTCTTTTTTGTTTGAAGGCCGGCATATTATAACTAATGGTTTCAGTACAATCTTTAGCAACTTCACGAATAATTGTTCTTAATTCATTTAGTTTCTCTTGAATTTCAGGACTATGAGTTGAATGATATTCATCAATACATGTGAATTTTGATTTACCATATGGTCTATTAGATTTTTTTTCTTCCATGATAAAAGTTAATAGAAATTTCTAAGTTAGAATTTAATCTTAATAAATGTAAATAAAGAAGTCCAAGCGATTCTTTCTTTTAAAAAATTCTTCCCAAATCGAAACATTATCCAAGGTTAAATAACTTGTTATTATTCGTTCGGAAGTTAATTGGTCGTTGTTATTTAAACCTAGGAATAGATTCTCTAACGAAGTTAAAAATAAAGCCACAATTTTTGATTTTGTTTTACGAACTATTTCAAATTCAAGTTTAGTAAGCCTCAACCCTCGATTTTTTTTAGTAAATTTTACATTCTAAATTTTACATTTTCAAATCTTCCCTTAACTCTTAATTCTTCTCTTTTAACTTTTAACTATTTCCTATCTTTGCACCCAATAAAAAAAGCAAATGGAATATAATTTTCAATCGATAGAAGAGAAGTGGCAAAAATTCTGGAAAGAAAACCAAACGTATAAAATCACCGAAGACCCAAACAAAGAGAAATTTTATGTCTTAGACATGTTTCCTTATCCGTCGGGGGCTGGTTTGCACGTTGGTCACCCACTTGGTTACATCGCTTCGGATATTTATTCCCGCTACAAACGTTTGCAAGGTTTCAATGTGTTGCATCCAATGGGCTACGATTCTTTTGGTTTGCCAGCGGAACAATACGCGATTCAAACGGGGCAACATCCTGCAATCACAACAGAAGAAAACATTGCACGTTACCGCACGCAGCTTGACAGAATTGGTTTTTGCTACGATTGGTCGCGTGAGGTACGTACTTCTTCTCCAGAATATTATAAGTGGACGCAGTGGATTTTTAAGCAATTATTTGATTGTTACTACGATAACGCAACGAATAAAGCAGAACACATTTCGAAGTTGGTAACGTCATTTGAAACAGAAGGAAATGCCAACGTAAATGCTTGTTCTGATTGCGAAACGATTTTCTCTGCTGAAGAATGGAACGCTTTTTCAACCAAAGAAAAGGAAACGATTTTACAAGAATATAGAATGGCTTACTTGGCAGACAGCTGGGTAAATTGGTGTCCTGCTTTGGGTACTGTTTTGGCAAACGACGAGGTTGTAAACGGTGTTTCTGAACGTGGCGGACATCCAGTGGTTCAAAAATTAATGCGCCAATGGTCGATGCGAATCAAAGCCTACGCAGAACGTTTATTGCAAGGTTTGGAAATAGTTGACTGGACGGATTCCATCAAAGAACAACAACGAAACTGGATCGGGAAATCGCAAGGGTGCTCGGTTCGCTTCCCCCTTTGGAGGGGGACTGAGGGGGAGGATTTTGTCACCCCTCTTAATCTCCCCTCAAGGGGAGAGACAAATAACTCTCAACTCTCAACTTTCAACTCTTTACTCGAAATAGAAGTCTTCACCACCCGCCCTGATACCATTTTCGGAGTTTCGTTTATGGTTTTGGCGCCAGAGTTGGATTTAGTACAAGCGATTACAACCGAAGAACAACGACCTGCAATCGAAGCGCATATAAAAGCAGCATCTTTGAAATCGGAGCGTGACAGACAAGCTGACGTTAAAAATATTTCAGGAGCGTTCACAGGAGCGTATGCCGTTCATCCGTTTACAGGTGAGCAAATTCCAATTTGGATTGGCGATTATGTTTTAGCTTCTTACGGAACGGGAGCTGTAATGGCGGTTCCTTGTGGCGACCAACGCGATTGGGATTTTGCAAAGCATTTCGATTTACCGATAAAAAATATTTTCGCTGACACCGATATTTCGGAAGCAGCCTATGCTGAAAAAGATGCAATTATTGCCAATTCGGATTTCTTGAATGGTTTGGATTGCAAAACGGCAATGAAAAAAGCGATTGAAAGCATCGAAGCAAAAGGAATAGGGGAAGGAAAAACAAATTATCGTTTGCGCGATGCCGTTTTCTCACGTCAGCGTTATTGGGGAGAACCGTTCCCAGTGTATTACAAAGACGAATTACCGTATTTGGTGGACGACCAACATTTACCGATAGAATTGCCAGAAGTGGATAAATACTTGCCAACTGAAGACGGCGAACCACCTTTAGCACGCGCTGAAAAAACGGCTTGGAATTATGCTGAAGGTCAACGAATGGAATTTAACACAATGCCAGGATGGGCGGGAAGTTCGTGGTATTTCTTGCGCTATATGGATCCGAAAAACGAAAACGAATTCGTGAGCAAAGAAAAAGTGGATTACTGGAAAAACGTGGATTTATACATCGGCGGTTCGGAGCACGCAACCGGGCATTTGTTGTATTCACGTTTCTGGACAAAATTCTTGTTCGACCAAGGATATATTCCGTTTGAAGAACCTTTCCAAAAAATGATCAATCAAGGGATGATTTTGGGGAGAAGTAGTTTTGTTTATCGCGTTAAAGGTGAAAATATATTAGTTTCCAACGGATTAAAATCAAATTATGAAACTACACCAATTCACGTTGACATTTCAATAGTTGACAATGATAAATTAGACATCGAAGCATTCAAAAAATGGCGTCCTGAGTTTGCTAACGCTGAGTTCATCTGCGAAGAAAACGGCGATTACATCTGTGGAAGTGAAGTCGAAAAAATGTCTAAATCCAAATACAACGTTCAAACGCCCGATGAATTAGTAGAAAAATTCGGAGCGGATACCTTGCGTATGTACGAAATGTTTTTGGGGCCATTGGAGCAAAGCAAACCTTGGGATACCAAAGGAATTACAGGGGTTCACGGTTTCTTGAAAAAATACTGGCGCTTATTCCACTTGAACGGAAATTTTGAAGTGAGCGATATGAAACCAACGAAAGATGCGTTGAAAACATTGCACAAAACCATCAAGAAATTGCGCGACGATTTGGATCGTTTTTCATTCAATACAGGTGTTTCCAGCTTTATGATTTGTGTGAACGAATTGACAGACCAAAAATGCAACAATCGTCACATTTTGGAACAATTGACAATTTTGATGGCACCTTATGCTCCACACGTTACCGAAGAAATTTGGTCGAAATTGGGCTACGAAGCAGGAACATTAATTGACGCAACTTATCCAGAATTTAACGAATCGCATTTGGTGGAATCAGCTTACAATTACCCGGTTTCTTTCAATGGAAAAATGCGTTTTGTATTGAATTTATCTTTGGATTTAAGCATCGAACAAATCCAAGAACAAGTGATGGCGCACGCTGACACAATCAAATGGTTGGAAGGTAAAACACCTAAAAAATTCATCATCGTTCCGGGGAAGATTATTAATATAGTGTTGTAAATGAGCGTTTTGTGAATTGAATGTATTTTACTATTTTATTAATTGAGTTTCCGCTTTTATACCAGTAAACTTGATGTTGTTTCTAAAACTCGGCTTACAAAAAGTCTATGACCCATTTACCAAAATCTGAGAATCGAATTGATTCCAAGTTTTTTTTTAATATTGATATTTTATGATCTGACTAATGAGTTTAAACCAATTGTTGAAAAACCCTGCGATAATATTTAATTAAGAGTTGAAAATCTAAACCGAAGTGCTAAAATTATTAATACACCTAAAAAAACGAATCTTACTGCTTAGTTACCAACTATTTAATTATAAATTCCAAAAGTTACGTTTTCTTACATGTATAGACAAACGCTGGTGGAAAGTTGAGTAGGGTATAGTTGAGTTTTACACAATGAAATAATTCTTTTAAGGCACGACGCGATTGTAAGGAATACTGGAATTGTACGAATTGTCCTTGATTGTTTAGATGCGTTTTAACCTCTGAAAGTATGAGTTGTCGAATCTCGGATGGAATTACGGCCAAAGGCAAAGAAGATATAATTAAGTCCGCTTTTTCAAGACCTAGTTCTTTCAAATAATTGCTGATTTCGGTTGCTGAACCGTGTTTTAAGTGTACTTTTTTGTGGTTAATCTTATTCTGCAAAGCTTCAAAAAAAGTGTCGTTCAATTCCACTACAATTAGTTGTGTGTCAGCACCCATTTTTTCGATAATCTTTTCTGTAAAAACACCTGTTCCTGGGCCAAGCTCAATTATGATTTTTGCTTCCTTTATTGGTAAATGATTCAGCATTTTAGCTGCTAAAAAACGGGAACTTGGTGCCATCGCGCCAACCATGTTTTTCTCTTTGAAGAATTGTTTTATAAAGGATTGTTTTGACACTTGCTTAGTTTTGAATGATTGCTTTTCCACCATTCACTACAGCCAAAACTTTCCCTACTAAAGCTTGCTTGAAAAATGGATTATAAGGGTGATGAGATAACAAATTTTCTTCATTTAATTCCCAATTCAAACTTGGGTCAAAAATGGTTGCATCTACATGATTTCCAACAGAAATTGGATGTTGGTTGATTTGAGCTATTGTTCTTGCATTATGAGAAACGCTATTTACAAACTTCGCTAAATCGATATGTGTGGTACGATTTAAAGCTCCGAACAAAGTTTGTAACTGAAAGGCTCCAAAACTTGCATTGTCAAATTCTAGTTCTTTTTCTTCTTGATCCATTGGACGGTGGTCTGAAACAACAGTGTCAATCGTTCCGTCCATCAAGCCGTGCCACAATTCCATACGGTCTTTGTCGGTTCTCAAAACAGGTAAAACTTTCAAAATTGCGTCAAAATCCAACATATCTTGCTCCGTAAACAAAAGGTTCATCAAGTTGACATCAGCCGTAACATTCAAACCATTTTTCTTTGATTTTCGAATCAACTCAACACTTTCTGCACAAGAAATTCCTGTAAAATGAATTGTACCACCAACGTATTCAACCAAACGTAAATTGCGTTCCACTTGAATGATTTCAGCAATACTTGGATCTGCTTTTAAACCTGTTTTCGTTGATGCCGTTCCTTCGTTTACCATTCCTTTTCCAGCCAATGAATAATCACGCGAAAAAGCAATCACACGACCACCAAAGTTTTTAGTATAAAGTAAAGCACGATACATTATTCCAGTGCTAACTGGATATAAATCATCGGAATACAAACGAACGCCACTTTGAAACAAATCGTACATTTCAGCCAATTCTTCACCTTTCAAACCTTTTGTAATTGCTCCAATTGGATGAATGGTTACAGCGTGATTGGATGCCTTACTCAACATATATTCTACTTGTGACTTTCCATCGACAATTGGTTGAGTAGTGGGTAAAATGCAAACGTGCGTAAATCCTCCGAAAGCTGCTTGGTCTAAACCAGAATGAATGGTTTCTTTGTGCTCAAATCCTGGGTCACAGAAATCTGCCTTTAAATCAACCCAACCTTGTGATAAGTGTAAGTTTTCGGATTCAATAACAAGTGCTTCTTCGTCTGAAATGGTGTTTTCTATTTTTTCAAATATTCCATTATTGATTAAAACATCTTTGATTTGATTGTCAAATTCAGAGCTTTTGTCAAGGATTTTGGCGCTTTTTAAAAGTAGTTTCATTTTTTTCTATTTCCAGAACTTTAATAATGCTATTTCAAACAGAATGAAAAGTAAACTCAAAAGCAAAAGAATTCTCCAGAATTTTGCTGGTTCATCAATCGCAATTGGACTCTTGCTTTGTCCGTCTTGAATAGTGCTAAAATTACAATTTTTTATTCCTTGTGAGGTAATGGCTTCAATGATTTCTGCTTTTTCCATCAATGCATTATTGGATTCACTTCGGTCGTAATTCAAGGCTAAATTCCCAATAATTCCATCATTTACAATCGAATAGTTTCCAGGTTTAAGTTTCTCAACAGCTTCCATTCCTGAAATCGAAAGATAGGAGCGATTTCCTACTTTTTGAATCAAAGGAATAAATTCAATGGATTTGCTTTCTAATTTCAACGGATTATCATTTTGAATTTCTTCAAATACTGGGATTTTACTTTCTTTTCCAATAATCGAAAATAGGGGATAAGACCTGATTGAAAGTTCGCCTGCTCTAAGTAAAATCGTTGGAAATAAAGCGTTTGAACTAAAATTACTGAAATCAGTTTGCAGTGAACTTAAAAATAAATAGGCATTTTGGTTGGAACGCAATAAAAGTGGTTCACCGTTTTTCAATTCAATTAACGTGAAAGCTGTAGATTGTCTCATTTGACTCATACTGTATGCTTTAACGATACTTGGGACGTTTAAGTTTTCGTTTTCTTTCTCAAAAACACCTTTGAAAAATGGATCTTTGTATTGAATATTATTGATTTTCAATCCTGAAGTGGAAACCGTCCCGATACTCGGAAGATTCAATTCTCGCAATAAATTGGCGTAATCACTTTTTTGAATGTTCGTTCCCGGTAAAACAAAAACACTTCCTCCGTCATTTGAAAACTCAACAATTTCGCTGATTAAACCCGATGGAATTTCATTTAAACCATTTAAAACAAGAAGATTAGCTGTGTTTAAATTATCTTTTGAAAATTCAAATTCTGATATCGAACTTGTTTCATAAAATGGTTCAACATTAAATACTTTTTGAACATCAACTGAAGCATCTTTTCCATTGATAATTAAGACATTTGATTTTTTAGCTACGTTATACGAAAAGTAAAAATCATCGTCCCAGAACAATTGTTTGTCATTGATAGTCAGCTTTCCAGTTTTGATTCCAAATTCGGTTTCTGTGAATTGAAAGCTTGTTTGAACTTTTTTATTCGCGGGAACATCAATAAACATATCGCGTTTTGATTTCCCAATTTCAAGGTGTAATTCTAAATTAGATGCATCTTTATCAGAGAAATTTCTTAGCTGGACAAACAATTCATTTGGATCACCTTTTTTATGAAACGGATTTGAAAACCAAATAGAATCAATTGTTACATTTTCAATTTTTTGTGGAACAAGTTGAATTGGGAAATAGCTATTTTCTTCATCAGCTTTTAATTGTTTCGCTGAAAAAGTGCTTTTTTGAAAGTCAGATAAAACTACAAATTGTTGTTTGCCAATGCGTTGTTGTTCTGCATTTTCTTTTTGTAAGAAGTTTTTTTGCCAATTGATGACTTCGTCTGTTTTCCGCGTCAATGGCGAATAGGTAATTTTATCAAGGTATTCAACGGCTTCCATTTTACTCACAATTCGCTGTTCTATCCCATCTAATTTGTTGGTATTCAATAAAAAACCTGTTTCTAAAGGTGCATTATTAATAATTCTTCGAGCCATTTCTCTCGCCTCAGAAAGTAATTCTCCTTCCGTTCCTTTGGCACTCATCGAAAATGAATTGTCAATATAAATAGCTACCACATTTTTCCCTACAGAATTTTCAGCTTTTGAATCGGTAAATGAAGGTTGGGCAAAAGCTAAAATCAAAAAGATAAGAGCAAGCAATCGAGCAATTAAAACCAATAAATTGCGTAATTTTTTCGCTGATTTATTCTCTTGCTCAACGAATTGAATAAATTTTAAAGAAGAAAAATAAAGTGTTTTATGCCTTCTGAAATGGAATAAATGAATAATGATTGGAATCGCTAATAAAAATAAAAACAAAAGTGCGTTCGGATAAAGAAATTCCATAGTCCAAAAATACGAATTTTAAGTTTTCGGAAGTTCATTTGTCAACAGAACTGCTAATTCTTTTGCTTGATTTTTAAGTTCATTAACAGCTGTACTTTCCCAAAGCTCTCCTTTCAACAAAGAACCGATTGCGAAAAGCTGTTCATTTTCTTGATTCTCAGCATTTATAGTCCTGAAGGTTTTTGTATTCGCTCGCAAACCTAAGAGCAATGAATCTTGCGAAATCATTCCACACACATAAAGTTGCTTCAATAAATCGTTTTTTGTTGCTACTATTTTAGTTTCAGGACCTGTGCAATTAATTACAGATCCAACCATAAATTCTTTATTGCTTTTCAATCGTTTGTCCCAAAGAGTTACTTTGTTTCCTTCGTTTGATTGATTTAGATGAACCAATTTTCCAGCAAGAATTTCAAGCTGTTGATTGATTTGTTCTTTCATAATTTTGTCATAGGAAACAAATGGAATTCGATGTCGCGCAACTCCCCAAATGTGTCGAACTCTCCCCATAAATTTTGCTTTTTCTTCTTTCGAAAATTGTTGCCAGACCTTAGCTACATTTGGACGAAAAGCATCAATAATTGGTTCTGGGGAAACACCAAATTTCCGCAAGGTTTTCACTTCTTGATTGAAAAGTTGTACTAACTCTAATAATGAAATCGGAGTTTGAATAGTTGCTAATTGAGATTTAAAATCAAGATTGAAATTACGGTGAGGCAAAATATTAAAACCATTTGGCGAGATGGAAATAATTTTTTGGCTAAAATGATGTTCGCGTAAACTTAGCACGGTATCAACCATCGTCAAACCATTCCCAATAATTAATACTGGTAAGGAATAATTAATTTTTGAAAAGTCAATTTTCCACGGATTAGAAAAATAGTTGTTATCAGTTAGCAAGGAATCGGGACAGTTTTTAGGTTTTCCAGGCTCTTCATTTCCAGTTGCTAAAACACAGATGTCGCTTTCGATTTTCTGATCATTAGTGGAAACAACAAACTGATTTACTACTTTTTCTATCGAGATAACTTTTTCAGAAATAACAATAATTTCACTTCCCTTTTCTTGTGCAATTGAAAGTGTTTCGTTCCAGATAGCATTTAAATATTCGCCATAAATTTTTCGTGGGAGAAAAGCACTACCCACAATTGATTTCGATTCATTTTTGTAATTCGGATGGTTTAGACACCAATTTAAAAAATTTTCGTTGTCATCGGGAAAAGCACTCATTTTTGAAGCAATCACATTAAGCAAAGCAGTATTTTGATTACAATCGTAAGCAACACCTTTTGCTAATTCAGAAGTGTGATTGAATAAATAAATGGTATATTGTTTGGTTCGCTCAATAATCTGCCGTGCAAGAAGTGTTCCTGCAAATCCACCACCAACAATTGAAATTGAATTTCTCATACAAAAAAAAAACTGCTAGTTTCCTAGCAGTTTAAAAGGTTTTATTTAATTGCCTCCATACGTTTTTTGTACTCAGCTGCTTTTTCTGTATTACCTAACTTGTAATGTGTTTTATACAAAATATCTAATACTGATTTTTCATTTGGATTTTTTTCGATGTATTTTTCAAGAACAATTAAAGCTCTGTTTAAAACTTCTTTTGATTTCTCCTCTAAAATTGGTCCTTTAGGGTCTTTGTAGTCTAATTGACCGGCTTCGTATTTTAATTCGTTTGCCCAGTTAAATAAATGAGCACCTAATTGATATTGTGCTTCAGAATAGTTCGGGTCAATTTCGATTGCTTTATTTAAAGACGCTTCTGCTTTTTCGTATTGTTTCAAATCGATATAAGAAGTACCAAGAACGTAATACAATTGTTTGTTTTTAGGATCTAATTCCAAACCTTTATTTAAGTATTTCTCAGCAACAACTGCATCTCCTTTTTGTAAATTGATGTTGATTAATGTAATAATTATATCAATGTTTGTTGGCATGCTTTCTAAAACTGCCTCAGACATTTCATTTGCTTTATCATAGTTTTTAATTTTTAATAAGCTATCAACATAATTATTCAAACTTAATGTTGTGTTAGTATAAGCTTCTTTGTATTCATTACTTAAGAACTTTTGAACTTCATAAGCTCCAACGAACATTTGTGTTGCCTGTTCAAAGTTTTTATCATTATATGCTTTGATTCCCATATTGAAAGCCATTTCAGAACGGAAGTTTATAAAATCTTCGGCATCTTTTTTGAAAGTTTTCTTAGGGTCTTCAATCACTTTTTTGAAGCTCGCAGTTGCAATTTCACTATTTTTCTTGATCAAATCTTTGTCAACTGGTAAACCTTTCATTGCATCAACTGAAGTTAACTCAACCAATGCATAATAGATTTGTCCTTTGTAAAGATGCATTTTAAAATCTTCAGCCGTTTCTGGGTTTACAGCAGCTAAATCGATGAATTTTTTTGCTTCTTCCACATTCTTTTTAGTAGCAGGATCCATGATTGCCATAGGATTATACTTTCTCATTAACATGGCAGCGTCTGTTACATTTTTTTTCTGAGCTGTAGAAATAATTGGTGCTGAAATAAGGAAAATACCTAGTGCAGCTGTTAAAAAATTTGCTTTCATAAAGTAGTTTAATTGTTCAAATGTGTTTTTTATTCTTCTCCGTCGTTGTCAATATCTGTGCCAAGGTCTTCTGTTTCATCCTCTTCAGGTGCCTCAAGTCCTTCAACAGGCTCATTCAAACCTTCAATAACTTCGATTTCTTCATCTTCATCTTCTGTTCTTGGAACACGAGCAATTGCAGCGATTTCAGCATTACCTTTCAGGTTGATTAAACGAACACCTTGAGCTGCTCTACCCATAGTGCGAATTGTATCAACGTGCATACGAATAGTAACACCAGATTTCGTAATAATCATTAAATCGTCTTCGTCAGTAACATTCTGAATCGATAATAATTTCCCTGTTTTTTCGGTTATGTTCAATGTTTTCACACCTTTACCACCACGATTCGTGATTCTGTAAACTGGTTCTTTATCTTCAGGATCGTTCAAATAGGTACGTTTTCCGTATCCTTTTTCCGAAACAACCAAAATAGTTGAGAAGATATCTTCAACGCAAATCATTCCGATAACTTCATTCGTTTCATCGTTCAAATTCACACCACGAACTCCAGAAGCATTTCTTCCCATTGGACGTACAGATGATTCATTGAATCGAATTGCTCTACCTGAACTTGTTGCTAAAACAATTTCATTAGAACCATTTGTCAATCTTGCCTCTAACAATTCGTCGTTTTCACGAATTCCAATTGCATTGATACCATTAGTTCGTGGACGAGAATAAGCTTCCAACGAGGTTTTCTTGATAATACCTTGTTTGGTACACATGATTATAAAGTTGTTGTTGATGTATTCTTGATCAGTTAAGTCTTGAACTTTAACATACGCTTTAACTTTATCGTCACCAGGAATATTTATCAAGTTTTGAATTGCTCTACCTTTTGATAATTTATTTCCTTCAGGAATTTCGTAAACACGCATCCAGAAACAACGACCTTTCTCTGTAAAAATCAATAGATAATTGTGGTTCGTTGCAACAAATAAATGCTCTAAGAAATCTTTATCTCTTGTGGTTGAACCTTTTGAACCCATTCCACCTCTGTTTTGAACTTTATATTCAACCAAATTCGTACGCTTGATATAGCCTGCATGAGAAATCGTAACTACAACTTCATCATCTGCTATTAAATCCTCCATGCGCATTTCACTTGCAGAATATTCAATACGTGAGCGCCTTTCATCTCCGTATTTTGTTTGCATATCTAATAATTCGTCTTTGATGATTTGTTTTCTTCTGTCGATGTTCTCTAAGATTTCTTTCAAATCAGCAATTAATAACATTAAGTCAGCATATTCAGCACGTAATTTATCTTGCTCTAGTCCAGTTAAGTGACGTAAACGCATGTCAACAATTGCTCTAGTTTGAATCTCTGACAAACCAAAACGAACTGCTAATTTTTCGCGAGCATCATCAGGGCTATCTGCATTTTTGATGATTTCAATTACTTCATCAATATTGTCGGAAGCAATGATTAAACCTTCTAATATATGTGCTCTTTCTTCTGCTTTTCTTAATTCGTAAGTTGTTCTTCTAATAACTACTTCGTGACGGAATTTTACGAACTCCAAGATCATTTCACGTAGATTTAATAATCTAGGACGACCATCAACTAAACAGATGTTATTTACTGAGAATGAAGTTTGTAAGGCTGTGAACTTATATAATTTATTTAAGACAACATTTGCAATTGCATCGCGTTTGATTTCAAAAACAATACGCATACCATTACGGTCAGATTCATCGCGTAAGTCAGAAATTCCTTCGATTTTTTTATCGTTTACTAAGTCGGCGATTTTTTTAATCATTTCCGCTTTGTTCACTTGGTAAGGAATTTCGGTAACGATGATTTGCTCACGTCCGTTTTCCTCTTCGATTTCCGCTTTTCCACGAATAACGACTCTTCCACGACCTGTCAAAAACGCTTCGCGTACACCTTCGTAACCGTAAATAATACCACCAGTTGGGAAATCTGGAGCTTTTACAAATTGTAATAAATCTTCAATTTCTATGTCTTCATTGTCAACATACGCAAGAATACCATCAATAACTTCAGTTAAATTGTGTGGTGCCATGTTAGTTGCCATACCAACAGCAATACCTGAAGCACCGTTCACTAATAAATTTGGAATTTTTGAAGGTAAAACACTCGGCTCCTGTAAACTATCGTCAAAGTTTGGTTTGAAATCAACGGTCTCTTTGTCTAAGTCATCCAACATTTCTTCAGAAATCTTCTTCAAACGAGCCTCTGTATAACGCATTGCTGCAGGACTATCACCATCGACAGAACCGAAGTTACCTTGTCCGTCAACTAAAGGATAACGCAAAGACCAAGGTTGAGCCATACGCACCATTGTGTCGTAAACAGAACTGTCACCGTGCGGGTGATACTTACCTAAAACTTCTCCAACTATTCTCGCTGACTTTTTATAAGGTCGATTAGAGTAAACTCCTAAATCTTGCATACCATATAATACGCGACGATGAACAGGTTTAAAACCATCTCTAACATCTGGAAGCGCTCTTGAAACAATTACCGACATCGAATAATCGATGTAAGCTGATTTCATTTCATCTTCAATATTTATCTGAATTATTTTCTCACCTTCTGCCATAGTTTTGCTCCTTTTTTAAATTCTGATTTTATTTTTTTTCAAAGCCTCCAAAATTACTTAATAAACAATGCCAAAGCAATTGTGCAATCTTAATTTACTAACAAAATCGTATTAAAAATTGTGAATAATTTGGAAGGTGTTGAAAAAATTAAAAGTTATATTTGTCCATAGCAAAGACTATTTATATGGATGCAAAATTTTCTCCACGAGTTAAAGATATGATTACGCTAAGTAGAAACGAAGCTGTTCGTATGTCTAATGAGTTTGTTGGTTCAGAACATTTATTGCTTGGACTCTTAAAGTTAAACGAAGGAACAGCCATTTCTTTATTGCAAGAATTTCAAATCGAGCTGAGTCAAATTAAAAGTGATTTGGAACGAATTTTAAGAAAAACTGCGGTTCCCGAACTTATTAATCACAATATTCCGTTGACAAAACAAACGGAAAATATTATCAAACAATCTTTTTTGGAGGCCAAACAATTTAAATCTGCCATTATTGGAACGGAGCATTTACTCTTAACTATTTTAAGGTATCTGGATTGTGTGGCTTGTCAAGTATTAAACAAATATGGAATTATGTACGAAAATGCAAAAGACGAATACGAGTCGATGATGGAAGAAAGACAGCATCCACGTGCTGAATTTCCGGGTAGTGGGAGTGGAGAGGAAGATGAAAGCTTCGCAGCTCAAAGAAAACCAGCAGATCCAAAATCTAAAACACCTGTATTAGATAATTTTGGTCGCGATTTAACAAAAATGGCTGAAGTTGGAAAATTAGATCCAATTGTTGGCCGTGAAAAAGAAATTGAACGCGTTAGTCAAATTTTATCGCGAAGAAAGAAGAATAACCCAATTCTTATTGGAGAACCTGGAGTTGGAAAAAGTGCAATTGCTGAAGGTTTGGCAATCCGAATTGTTGAACGTAAAGTTTCTCGTGTGCTTTTCAATAAACGAATTATTTCTCTTGATTTAGCTTCTTTGGTCGCAGGTACGAAATACCGCGGTCAGTTTGAAGAACGTATGAAAGCAGTAATGCAAGAGATAGAGAAAAATCCAGACATTATTTTATTTATCGATGAAATTCATACGATAATTGGTGCAGGTGGTGCAAGTGGTTCTTTAGATGCTTCAAACATGTTCAAGCCAGCTTTGGCAAGAGGCGAACTGCAAGCAATCGGAGCAACAACTTTGGACGAATACAGACAATACATTGAGAAAGATGGCGCTTTAGAACGTCGTTTTCAAAAAGTATTAATCGAACCAACAACGATTGATGAAACGATTCAAATTTTGAATAACATCAAGGAAAGATATGAAGATCACCATTCTGTAACTTACACCCCAGAAGCGATTGCTGCTTGTGTGAAATTGACAGAACGTTATATTACGGATAGACACTTGCCAGATAAGGCGATTGATGCGTTGGATGAAGTTGGTTCTCGTGTTCACATGACCAATATTAATGTTCCTCAAGAAATTTTGGACATCGAAGCACAAGTCGAAGCTTTGAAAGATCAAAAGGCAGAAGTAATTCGTTCACAACAATATGAAAAAGCAGCAGAATTAAGAGATAATGAACGCAAGTTACAAGAGCAATTAGAGGCTGCTAAGAAACGTTGGGAAGATGATTCAAAAAACAATAAAGTAATTGTAACAGAGGAAAACGTTGCAGAAGTTGTGTCGATGATGTGTGGAATTCCTGTTACGAAAGTTTCACAATCTGAAACTGGAAAATTGGTGAAAATGGCTGAGTCTATTCGAGGAAAAGTAATTGGACAAGATGAAGCTGTGGAGAAAGTGGTTAAAGCAATTCAACGTAATCGTGCTGGATTAAAAGACCCAAATAAACCAATTGGTTCGTTTTTCTTCTTAGGCCCAACTGGAGTTGGTAAAACACAATTAGCGAAAGTATTAGCTAAAAACCTTTTCGATTCAGAAGATTCTTTAATTAGAATTGATATGTCTGAGTTTATGGAGAAATTCTCGATCTCTCGGTTAGTTGGAGCGCCTCCAGGATACGTTGGATACGAAGAGGGTGGACAATTAACAGAGAAAGTGCGTAGAAAACCATATTCTATTGTATTGTTAGACGAAATTGAAAAAGCACATCCAGATGTGTTCAATTTATTGTTGCAAGTACTTGATGATGGTCACATGACAGATGGTTTAGGTCGAAAAATTGACTTTAAAAACACGATTTTGATAATGACTTCAAATATCGGTGCGCGTCAGTTGGCTGATTTTGGAACAGGAGTTGGATTTGGAACTAAATCGCAGGAAGATGCGAAAACAGAAAACTCTAAGCTTGTCATTCAAAATGCACTTAGAAAAGCGTTTTCACCAGAATTTTTAAATCGTGTTGACGATATGATCATGTTCAAATCGTTAGGTAAACCGGAGATTTTGAAAATCATTGACATCGAATTAGAAAAGTTATATGAGCGCATAAATAGTTTAGGATATCAAGTTGATTTATCTGATAAAGCGAAAGATTTTATTGTAGAGCGTGGTTACGATGAAAAATTTGGAGCTCGTCCTTTGAAAAGAGCTATTCAGAAATACATTGAAGATCCACTCGCTGAGGAAATCATTAATTCAAGTTTGAAAGAAGGAGATACTATTTATCTTGATTTGGAAGTTGGAAAAGAAGAGCTTTCAGTGAACATCAAAAAAGCAAAAGCAACAAAGAAAACAGCTGAATAGTTTTCAGAAGTAAAATCATAAAAAAACCGCTTTAGAAATAGTGCGGTTTTTTTTGTAGTTCTAACAAAACAATTGTTTATAAACTGAATTACAAACGTACAACGAGGAATTATTTCAATTCCCGATTTGATTAATTCCGAAAATTCAAATAAATAGGTATGCTGAAAAAATCAGAAATGTCCTGCGCGGCGGAATTCAAAATTAATCATTGAACCTTAACTATTCCTCCTTACTTTTACAGCTCAATACCAATTCAAACACAATGAGACTTACCATAGAAACTCCAGCATTGCTTTTTTCAGCAACTTCTTTAATTCTACTTGCTTATACCAATCGCTTTTTGACAATCGCTTCAATCGTAAGAAGTTTGAAGAAAAATTATGACCACGAAGCAAATAAAAGTATTTTACTTGAAATTCAAAATCTAAACTTGAGAATCACACTTATTCGTTACATGCAACTTTTCGGTGTTTTATGCTTGTTTCTTTCGGTTTTTGCAATGCTACTTTTGTTTTTCGAATTAAAATTAGCGGCTATTTATTTTTTTGGATTTAGTATGTTGGCATTACTCATTTCACTAGGAATTTCTTTTTGGGAAATAAGTATTTCTGTGAATGCGCTAAGGGTTCATTTAAGTGATTTGGCTGAGAAAAAGTAATCGTTATTTTGTCCAAATAGTTTCCTCAAAATGAGCACTTGAAAAATTCTCACCGTTAATAGTTTGATTTCCGATTAACCCTCCGAGAAAGCCAATTGATTCGCAGTCTTGATTCAAAACTTCGGAAGCCATATCCGTTTGACTACAAACACCTGGGTCAAAAACGTAAACTGTTTCTCCTTGAAAGGTATAGTTGTCAACTTTTGCTTCGGCACATTCAAAACTACTATCAAAAGCTGTGATTTTATTCCAAATACAAGTAGGGGTCTCTCTTGCATCTTTTTTACAAGCATAAAAAAAGGAGGTACTTAAAGCGAGCAATCCTAAAAAATAGTAGTTCATGGCGTTGTTTTTTATTTATAAACGTAAATTCATATGAGTAAGTGTAATGGATTGAAAAATTATTCTGAAGTAATACTTAAGTTGTTTTCATTTGAAAAAACTTAGAATAACTTTTTATTTTGTAAGTTTTCTATTCGTCAATATCTTCGAATTTAAGTTCGTTTTTTGTTTTACTAATTGATATTCTTCTATAAGTTGGAGCATAACCTTTTTTACCAGAAGGTTGAAAATACGCTCTAACAAAAGAATTTTCATTTTCATAATTCCACATAACTTTTGGTCCAAAGTAATGATTAAGAGTCTCGGAAGAATTTTCGAATACTTCTTTGCTTGTGTAAAAATCCGTTGAGCTTTTAATTTTCAGAATTGCTTTGAGTTTGTCTCGTGTTGAGAGTTTTAATGTGAAAGTGTGATAATATTCTCCAATTCCTATAAGTGATTCATTTTTTTTGAATTGTAAACTCATCTTTCAATTTAAATCCTTGTTCTTTAATTAACTTATTTGCATCTTCATTTGTGAAAAATCGATCTACAAACGCAAAGAATAATCCAATTAACAAATCAAATAGACAGAAAGCAATCGTCAAGTATTTTGCAACCTTAGGATAACCAAGTTTTTCAGGGATAAAATAAAGTAATAATCCAAATCCAACTGGAATGCCAATGAAAACCAGTATCAAAAGTCCAATTAAAAAGTAAACGTCCAAATTATTTTATTCTTTAATTCATTATAGGTATTCCTAATGTTTAAATCTAAAATTTAATGAAGTTATTTATTCTTAAATTCAAATAACAAATGCAACTTTTAGATTTGATGGGATGATAAACTTCAAAACAGGAGAGAAATCAGAAGATTCCTCTCTCTGTTTCTGGAAAGGTTATTAAATTACCCCGTTAAATCGCCAAAAATAAAGTTGTAATGTCAC
>CALPMC020000059.1 GCA_943324565.2 Chitinophaga pinensis
TATCACATGGTAAAACTCAAATACTTACAAAATTACTTAGACGAGTTTTGTTACAAAATTAATAGGAGATATTTTGGTCATCGACTTTTTGACAGGTTGGTTTTAGCAACAGCATCAGGTTTACTGGTATGAAAGCGGACACTCAAAAAGTTTTTTAAATTTGTAAAAAAAATTAAGGATAGGGTTAAAATCTAGACAGTCGAAAGACAGTGTTAAAATCTGGACAGTCCTTTAAAAAATTAAGACCTCTTCGGAGGTCTTTTTTTGTATATTCTTTACTAATTTACTTCTATCTCCTCCACAATCTTCCCTGCATCTTGTTTCATCATACAGTCAAAATGCTTTTTGGGGCAAGATTGAAAACCAATTTTTGAGCAAGGTCTGCAAGAGAGATTCGGCACTTCAAAATGGGAGATTTTCACTTCTTTTTCGGGTTTGTAGGCGTACATTCCTAAAGCGGGAACGGTATTGCCCCAAACAGTAACGATTGGCACAGCAAAGCAAGAAGCAATGTGCATCAATCCTGTGTCGTTGGTCAAAACTACTTTTGCTTGGCTCACCAAACTTGCAGATGCCAATAAAGAATGTTTCCCACAGGCATTGTGAATGGATGGATTGCTCAACTTTTGACAAATACTTTCAGCTTGCGCAAAATCTTCTTTTCCTCCTAGTAAAACGATTGGCAAACTCACTTGACTCAAGATTTCCAAGAGCTTTGATTCGGGAATTCTTTTAGTAGCGAACTGTGCACCGATTGCAACAGCTAAATAACTTTTTGGTGCTAAGTCATAAGTTGTGGTGCAATCTACTGTTTCAGTGGAAGGAATATAAAATTGATTGTTTTTACCATCGTTTTTCACGCCCAAAGTAGCTACCGCTTCAAAATAGCGATCTACAACGTGTTTTTCAGGTAAACGATTGATTTTAAATTGTGTAAGTAACCATTTCTGGAAATTCAACTTCGGAAAGCGATGTGTTTTTACACCTAATTTAAAACTTAAAAGATGTGTTCTTAAATTGTTGTGTAAATCAACGATTACGTCAAATTTTTCTTTTTTTAATGAAGCAATTGTTTCATTTAAATCGTTTACTAGGAAGTGCTTTTTGTCAATGAATGTTGAAGCAAGTGTCAAGGATTCAAACGATTGTTTAGTTAAGAAGTGAACTTCAGAATGGGGTACTTGTTCTTTCAAGCAACGAATCACTGGAAAAGTCAAAACGATGTCACCAATAGAAGAAAAACGAACGACGAGTATTTTCACAAGCGTCTAAATTAGTTCAAAATGAGCGTTAATCTACATTTTTGAATAGTACTTTATCGCGATTGACTTGATCCTTCAGTGTATTGAAGAATTGTTCACGTTCCTTTTCTTCCACGCAATCAGTTGGAAAGGTCAATTGTAAGTTTTCCAAATAATCGAAATAAACCGTTTGTTGACTAATGCTCACTTGACGTAAACCACTCAAATAGATAAGAATAACTTCTCTGTCAGCAACTAAAATTGCTTTAGAGGTAATACCAATTCTAAACAAGTTTTTATGACAAACGATTAAGAAAAGTAAACCTTCTAAACTAAAAAACAACATTACTATCGAAGGAAACCAAGCAAAAGGCGTCAGGTAATAATACGCTAAACCTAAACTTGCCATCACAGCTGATTCTAAGATTGTATAAACTATTACTCGGATTTTTCTTGGTGCACTCACTTTTGAATTCCATTTGTATTTTTCGTTTTGGTTGGTCATACGAACTCCCATCCATCTACGTATAGAACGACGAATTGAAATCACTAATAATATCAATCCTAATCCAAGAAAACCGTAATCTAAGTAGGGTAGTTGTGCAGTTGTTGTTCGAAGGAATTCAACCGGTAAGTCAAAACCAACGTAAATAGACAACAACATTGTCGGCAAAGTAAAAACGAGTAAGAGAACGTTTATAAAACTATTCATTCGGAATGAGTTTCAATTTTTGTTTTAGTGTTTCAATTTTTGCGTTCGCGTGTGCTACTTTTTGTTCAACTTCTTTTTTCAATTGGTCGGCTCCTTTTGATTTTGCAAAGAAACCAAGGTTGTTTTCCAACTGCATAATTTCTTTTTTCAAGGTGTCAATTTGTTTTCTAATTTCATTTTTCTCATTTACCAAGCCTCTAGAACGCTCAGGACTTGCCTGCATTGTCTCCATTTTCGCTTGAAACAAAATCATTTCCTTCTCGTTCGCCTCCAATTTTAAAGCGGAATATTTGCTATCCAATGCTTTTTTGAAACGATCGTAGATTTCATTTTTCTGCTTCATCGGTACGTGACCAATTGCATTAAATTGCTCTGCAAATCCTTTCAAAGTAGCTAACGTTTCTTGCTTATTTTCACTAACAACAAAGGCTTCGATTTGTGCGATTAAATCTGTTTTTGCAGTTAAATTTGTTGCTAATGATTCATCTTGAGCAGTAAAGTGAGCATCTCTTGCATTGTAAAACACATCACAAGCGGCACGAAATTCAGCCCATAATTTATTCTCAAAACGATTTCCAGCTGAGCCAATTTGTTTCCATTTCTTTTGAATAGTAACGATTTTGTCAGCTGTTGTCTTCCAATCAGTTGAAGTATTAATGACTTTGATAGCGTCAACAAGTGCACGTTTTTGGTCGGCATTTGCTTTGTAAACGTCATCAATAGATTTGTTAAACTCTTTTTTTGCCGCGAAAAAGGTATCGCATACGCCACGGAATTCTTGCCAAATCGCTTCGTTTTCTTTTTTCGGACCAAAACCAATTTGTTTCCAAGCTTCTTGAACAGCTAGTACTTTTTCTGTTTTTGCGTCCCAATCTTTTGATTTATCTAAACCTTCTAAATTGGAAACTTCCGCTCTTAATTGTTCGACAAGTGCACGTTTTTTATTCAAATTTTCCAATAAAACACTGCGTTGTTCATCGTAGAAGTGATTGATTTTTTCGTAAATAGATTTAACCGCTTCCCAATAACTTGCTTTCAATTCTTCCCATTGCTCATTGTGAACAGGACCAATTCCTTCCCATTCATCTTGCAAAGTACGCAAAGTCGCTTCGATGTCGCGGATATTTTTGTTGCTGTTTCTCAAGGTTTTCAAATTGAAAATCACTTGTTCTTTCAGCTGCGTATTTTTCTTGTAATCGTTTTCTTTTAACTCCTTGTAAATGCTGATTGTGTGATAAAATAACTCCACATAACGCGAGTATTCTTTTTGCACTTCATCTCTTTTTTCACGTGGAATATCACCAATTTTTTTCCAAGTTTCATGAATTTCTTTCTGAGTAGCGAAAGCAGAACCAATGTTTTCTTCGTTTTCAATTAAGTCTTTCAAACGAGTAATTAAATCTCTTTTCTGTTTAAGATTTCCAGCTTCGAATGCATTTTTAAGTTCTAGTTGAGCTTTTCGTTTATCCTGAACCTCTTTGTAAACTGAATAAAATGCTTCTTTGATTGCTTTAAAATCTTTTTCTTCAATCGTTTCACCTTTGTCAGCAGCTTCGAGGCGATTGATTTGATCTACTCGTTCCTCTTCAATCATAAAATCTTCAAATGAAGTTTTTAAAGCGCTGATTTCGCGACCGCTACCAATTAAATCTTCCTGTGCTAAGAAAGCTGTAATTTGTTCTAGAAAATTCATGTTTTCCATAATTTATATCAACTGATTTAATTCAAAATTCGCCAATGAAACAAACTGTTCCAAGCGGTGATTTAAGTCATTTGTAGTTATTTGTGTTAATCGTTCTGTTCCAAATTTCTCTACGCAAAAAGATGCTAAAGCTGAACCAGAGATAATTGCTCGTTTCATATTCTCGAATGAATAATCATCTGTTGCCGCAATATATCCCATAAAGCCGCCAGCAAACGTATCACCAGCGCCTGTTGGATCAAATACATCTTCAAGCGGTAAAGCAGGTGCGAAGAAGATATTTTCTCCATGGAATAATAAGGCTCCGTGTTCACCTTTTTTGATAATCAAGATTTTAGGACCCATTTCACGAATTACTTTTGATGCTTTCACCAAAGAATATTCTTTTGAAAGTTGTCGTGCTTCTTCATCATTGATAATCAAAACATCAACAAGCGCCATCGTTTTTTTCAATTCATCCATTGCGATGTCCATCCAGAAATTCATCGTATCCATAGCGATTAACTTCGGACGATTTGGCAAACGTTCAATTACTTTACGTTGCACATCTGGGCTTAGGTTTCCTAACATTAAGTACTCAACATCTGTATATTCTGCTGGAATAATTGGGTCAAAAGTTCCCAAAACATTCAATTCTGTGATAAGTGTGTCACGCGAATTCATATCGTTGTGGTATTTTCCAGACCAGAAGAACGTTTTTTCGCCCTCTTTGATTTGAATACCTTTTGTGTCAATTCCTTTCGAATTTAAATAAGTTAAGGTTTCGCTTGGAAAATCGTCTCCAACAACTGAAACAATTCCTTGATCTTGAACAAAAAACGAAGAAGCTAAAGAAATAAATGTTCCTGCTCCACCGACAATTTTATCTGTTTTTCCGAAAGGAGTTTCAATCGCATCAAAGGCTACACTTCCGACAGTTAATAATCTCATAATTCTATTTTTAAGGGTGCAAAGATAGGGAAATAAAAAATGGGAGTAACTAATTTAGCGACTCCCATTTTTACTATTTTATTAAGAAATTATACCATTTTTTCTTTTTCTTTTAATAATTGTTTTCTCAGGGCTTCAATTGCTTCATCTGTTGACTCTTCAAATGATTTAGTTTGTCTTTTTGCAAACAATTCTTTACCCGGGACATTCAATTTGATTTCAGCGATTTTATTCTCTTTCTCTTTGTCCTTATCTAACCTCAAGAATACTTCAGCATTGATAATTCGCTGACTGAAATGTTCCAATTTATCCAATTTTTCTTGAACGAAATCAAGCAGTTTTTGATCCGCTTTAAAATGGATAGAATGCATTTGAATTTCCATGATTTTTACTTGTTGTGCCCACGTGGGTGAGCTTGTGAATAAATAGCATTTAATTTTGCAAACGAGTTGTGTGTGTAAATTTGAGTTGCAGAAAGATTAGCATGCCCAAGCAAATCCTTCAAAGTTTCCAAACCTGAACCGTTGTTCAGCATGTGAGTTGCAAAAGTGTGCCTCAAAACGTGCGGACTCTTTTTATCCAAACTTGTCGTAAGACCAAGGTAGTAATTTATTTTTCGGTAAACAAGCACTGAATATAATTTATTGCCATTTGGAAGAACAAATAAGTGGGAAGTTTCACCTATTTGTTTGTGTTTCAAGTTCAAATAAGATTGAAATTTATTACTTAAAGTTTGTGAAATTGGGATGATTCGTTCTTTATTTCTTTTCCCAAGGACTCTTATTTGGTTGTGATTGAAATCTTTTTCTTTGAGTTCGATCAATTCATTTAAACGAATTCCAGTTTGATAGAATAATTCAAACATCAATTCATCGCGAATTCCTTCAAAAGTTGAGGTAAAAACTCCGTCTAATTTTTCACTTGCCAGATCCGATTCTTTGGCAAAAACAGGAAGGCGTTTTTCGTTTTTCGGACCTTGAATTTTTTGCATTGGTGAAGTGGAATTAATTCCTTCTTTTCTCAACCATCGGTAATAGGTTCGTAAGGATGCAATTTTACGATTAACAGATTTGTTTTTTAATCCGCTGTCTATCATTTGAACAATCCAAGAACGAATGGTACTGGATTTAATTTCGTAAGCCTCTGTTTCTGATTTGAAATCAAGAAATTCTGCAAATTGCTTTAAGTCGTTTTGATACGCTGTTAAAGTATGTTCTGAAAAACGTTTCTCAAAACGCAAATAGTCTATGAATTTCTCGAACATAAAAAAAGGGAGTCGTTAAACTCCCTTTACGTATCTTATTACTTAAAGTTACAATTAGATTAAATCAGATTGCATTCTTTGTTTGTAAGCAGCTCTAATCACAAGTTGACGACGAGCAATTGACGGTTTTTCAAACTCTTTACGAGCACGCAATTGTTTCATTACATTCGTTTTTTCAAACTTTTTCTTGTATTTTTTCAACGCTCTTTCGATGTTCTCGCCTTCTTTAATTGGAATGATTAACATATAATTTCTTTTTTAAATTTTCAACTTGGGGACGCAAAGATATACTAATTTCAATAATTCGCAAGGATTATTTTAAAATTTCTCTAGAAATAACCACTTTTTGTATTTCAGAGGTTCCTTCACCGATTGTCATTAAACGTGCATCACGTAAAAATTTCTCAGCTGGATACTCTTTTGTGTAGCCATAACCACCCATTATTTGCATTGCTTCGTTACCACATTTAACAGCGACCTCACTAGCGTAATATTTTGCAAATGCCCCTTGTTTTGTCAGGTTTTGCTTTCTGTTTTTCAAATCGGCTGCTTGGTAAGTCAACAATTCTGCTGCTTCTACTTCAGTTGCCATATCTGCCAATTTGAATGCAATAGCTTGGAATTTAGAAATTGATTGACCGAATTGTTCTCTTTCTTGTGCATATTTCAAAGCTGCTTCATAAGCTCCTCTTGCTACACCACAACTTAAAGCAGCGATAGAAATTCTACCGCCATCCAAAATTTGCATTGCTTGTTTGAAACCCATTCCAACTTGACCAATTACTTGCGATTCGTGTACGCGTACATTGTCAAAAATTAATTCAGCTGTTTCACTTGCACGAACACCAAATTTTTCTTTGATTTTTACTGCTGAAAAGCCAGGAGTTCCTTTTTCGATAATGAAAGCTGTAATTCCGTTGCTATCTAATAATTCACCCGTTCTAACTAAAACTACTGCAACATCGCCAGAAAGTCCATGTGTAATCCAGTTTTTTGCACCGTTAATTACCCAATGATCACCGTCTTTAACAGCAGTTGTTTTCATACGCATCGCATCAGAACCTGTGTTTGGTTCTGTTAATCCCCAAGCTCCAATGAATTCTCCAGAAGCTAAAAGCGGCAAGTATTTTTTCTTTTGTTCTTCAGAACCGTGGTAATAAATGTGACCTGTACACAAAGAATTGTGAGCTGCAACACTTAAACCAATTCCACCACAAACTTTTCCTAATTCAATTAAAGCTGTTGCGTATTCGAAATAAGAAAATCCAGAACCGCCGTATTCTTCAGGAATATAGATTCCTAATAAGCCAAGTTCGCCCATTTTTTTCATTGTATCAACTGGGAAAAACTCTTCGTCATCCCATTTTTTCATATTTGGACGGATTTCTTTTTCTGCAAAATCACGCACCATTTGCGTGATCATTTTTTGATTTTCGTTTAATTCGAAGTTCATTTTTTTATTGATTTTTTGATGATGATTAAAATGTTATCAAGCTGCTAATGTTCTCTGTGTGAGGAATTAATTTATCTTCTCCATTAAGGAAACTCAAACCAACTAAAAAGTTGAAACCAGCAACTTCTCCTCCGCATTTTTTAATAAGTGCAGCAGCAGCATCAGCCGAACCTCCTGTTGCTAATAAGTCGTCGTGAATTAAAACGCGTTGTCCGGGAAGTACAGCATCGTCGTGAATTTCAATTACAGCGCTACCGTATTCAAGTTCGTAAGCGTGACTTGTTTTTTTGTAAGGCAACTTCCCTTGTTTTCTGATTAAAATAAAAGGAATTCCGAGTTTCATTGCCAAAGGATAGCCAAATAAAAACCCTCTGCTTTCAATTCCAGCAACGGCTTCAATGTTTTGGTCGCGGAATATTTCGAACAAATTTTCAACGACTTCATTGGACAATTTCGCATCGAGCATAATTGGAGAAATATCTTTAAATAAAATTCCAGGTTTTGGGAAATCAGGTACATCGCGAATTGCTGCGCTTAATTTTTCTTGAAGAGTCATTTTACAAAGATAAGTAAGGGATTAATTTCTCAAAGGTTTCGGCGTCAATTAATTTTGATTCCTGGATTTCATCGATTACATTGAATTTAGTTCGTTGCATACGCATTTTGATTATTGAGTTGACTTGACTCCAGTTTAGATAAGGGTGATTCTTTAATTCTTCTGGTGTAACATCATTGATTTTGAGTTTTCTAATCTTTGATTTATCAATTTCAATTTGGGGAATCAAATTATCATAGGTTTCCACTGTCATTTTCCAAACTTCTAAAATTTGTTCTTTGGATGCAAACCCGCCAAGTCTGTCTCGGTATTTAATGATTTGTTTTGCGAAAAATGGTCCAATTCCTTTGAGTTTTTCTAATTCTTCAACGCTTGCAGAATTTATTTCTATTTTTTGAATTTTCTTTTCTTCAATAACTTTTGGAGTATACTCTGTTTTTGGTCTTTCAGGATAATAAGTTGAATCTTTTATGAGTGCGTATAATTCATCGGAAATGACGAAAATGCGCTTTAAATCTTCGTTAGAACGAATGCCATTTTTTGTAAATTTCAATAAAACTGCTACTTGTTTTTCAGAAAGTCCAAGGTTCATCCAATCTTGCGCTGAGTACTCATTCGGATTGAATTTGCGTGGAGGTGCTGAAAAGCGTTTTTTCTTTTCGTATTTGGTGTAATAATTCCGCTTTTTGTTTTGAAAATTCTTTTTTGCCTTTTCAAAGGATTGAACATCTTCTGTTGAAATATCTAAAACAACATCTGAATTGAATAATTGGGCTATTCGAGGTAAAAAGATGATAATAACCGAAAAAACAACTAGCGCAACGACACCTCTTCTATTTCTTTTGGAAACATAAAGTGGTTCGTCGTCAATTGCCATTTTACAAATTCGTAATTAAGTTGATTTTGGTTTTTGTTTTGCAATATAATAAAATGGTATTCCTAATAAAACAATCAGTAAACCCATTCCAGCATTTCTAAAATCATAAATCAATAAATCGATGCAAATTCCTAAAGTGATAATGATATAAAGTGCTGGAATAATTGGATATCCAAAAGCTTTATATGGTCGTTCCGTATTCGGTTCTTTTTTGCGCAAAATGAATAATCCGAATATGGTCAAAATGTAAAACAGTAAGGATGCAAAGGTACTGTAAACGAGTAAATCACCATATTTTCCAGAAAGACACAAAACGCTTGCCCATAAGCATTGAATCCAAAGTGCGACGCTAGGAACGCCATTCTTATTCAATTTTCCTGCTGATTTGAAAAACAGACCGTCTTTCGACATTGCATAAAACAAACGTGAACCAGCGAGAATCAAACCATTGTTGCAACCAAAAGTTGAAATCATTATCAACCCAGCCATTATCAAAATTCCAACATCACCAAAAATCACTGATGCTGCGCCCGCTCCAATTCTATCTTCTGAAGCAAACAAAATTCCTTGATCTGCCATGTTTGTAGCGTTAGGGTCTCCATTTATTGGCAGCAGAGAAAGATATGCTAAATTTGCTAAAATGTAAATCACCGTCACGATAACTGTCCCTAGAAACAAACTTCTTGGAATATTTTTCTGTGGGTTTTTGATTTCTCCAGCAATAAAAGTGACATTATTCCAAGCATCAGAAGAAAAAAGAGAATTAATAATAGTTGCTCCCATTGCTCCCATAAGTGCAAATCCAGTAAGTGGAACTACTTGAATTGTATTCGTTTCATCAATAAATGTTTTTTTTGCCTCCCACATATTTTGGAAGTTTAAGGCAAAAGTGTTTGATTTTAGACCAATTGATAAACCAAGAATAATTAATGAGAACAGTGCGATTAATTTTGCGGAGGTAAATATCAATTGTAGCCACTTTCCATTTTGAATACCTCCTGTATTGAGAAATGTTAAAACAACAATACTACTTATTGATAAAAGTTGGCTATAAGTTATTTTTAAAGATTCATTTATTTGAAAAAAAACAGAATTTAGTGATTGAAAAAAAACAGCTGAATATTTTGCAAAAGCAACAGCAACCGCTGCAATTACCCCTGTTTGAATCACAGTAAAAACTGTCCAGCCATAAAGAAACGACGTCATTTCACCAAAGGCACGTTTAATATAGACATATTGCCCACCTGCGTTTGGCATCATTCCAGCTAGCTCTCCGTAGCTTAATGCCGCAAAAATGGTAATTAAACCAGTTAGTAACCATAGAACAATTAACCAGCCTGAGGAGCCTATATCGCGCATCATTATCGTTGTCACAATAAAAATCCCTGAACCAATCATTGAACCTGCTACGAGGCTTGTGGCATCTGTTAATCCTAAGGTTCGTTTAAATTCCATTTTTAATTGAAGTTAAAACAAAACTGCCCTTCCTTTATGGGAAAGACAGTTCATTGAATTTTTGAATGATTCTTTATTTTTTTGGATGTAAATGCGAATTTCTCCTACTATAGGCAAAATAAATGACTAATCCTAAGCACATCCAAACTCCTGCGGTTTGTAAGGTAGCTATATCAAGTGATACAATCATTGCTGTACAAACTAGTATTCCAAGAATAGGAACTATAGGAACTAAAGGTGTTTTAAAAGGTCGTTTTAATTCTGGGTTACTTTTACGCATAATTAAAATTCCGAGGCAAACTAGAATAAATGCAAATAAAGTTCCAAATGAAGTTAAATCTCCAGCTACACTTCCTGGTACAAAGGCTGCGAATGCACCAACAAAAATAAACAACATCCAATTCGCTATATAAGGAGTTTGGAATTTTGGATGTAATTTTCCAAAAGCTTGTGGGATAAGACCATCTTGACTCATTGAGAAGAAAACTCGACTTTGCCCCATTAACATTACTAAAATTACCGATGAAAAACCAGCAAGAATTGCTAAAGTCACACCCGTCCCGAGCCATTCATAACCAACCATGTAAGTTTTTATAGCATAAGAAACAGAAGCTTCTTTACCTGCTGTTGCAAACTCACTCCAATTAGCGATTCCAGTTAAAACATGTCCAAATAAAATGTAAAGAACAGTACAAATTGCTAGCGAACCTAAAATTCCGATTGGCATGTCTCTTTTTGGATTTTTTGCTTCTTGTGCAGTAGTACTCACCGCGTCAAAACCAATAAAGGCAAAGAAAACTATACCTGCGCCTCCAAGAACTCCACCCCAACCCCATTTGAAAAATCCTTCATGACCAAAAGTTCCCTCAGGAATTAAATATGGAGTATGATTTTCAGGTTTGATAAATTGCCAACCAATTACTATAAATACGAGTACAATAGCAACTTTTATAAATACAATTATTGCATTAACTAATGCAGATTCTTTTGTTCCTTTAATTAACAACAGTGTAAGTGCAAGTAAAATAACTAAAGCAGGAGCATTAATAATTCCACTTGTAACTGTTACACTATTTAACATTTCTTTAGGCAAATTCTCATATTGTGCTGAACTTAGAATACCTTTTTCTATTCCTACCCAATTTCCTGGTAATGCTTGAATTTTTAATACCATTTCATGTGAAACTTGATACATACTTTCAAAAGGTGAATGACACCATTCATAAGGAATGCTATTACCGAGTAAATTGTTTAAATACTCGCTCCAAGCAATTGAAACTGTTGCTGCTCCGAGGGCATATTCCATAATTAATGACCACCCAATTATCCAAGCAACCAATTCTCCCATTGTAACAAATGAATACGCATAAGCACTTCCTGAAATTGGAATCATTGAAGCAAATTCAGCATAACAAAGACCTGCTAAAGCACAACCAATTGCAGCAATTACAAATGAAATTGTTACCCCCGATCCTGCTGCTTCAGATGCAGCTGCGGCTGTTCGAACAAATAATCCAGCACCAATGATAGCTCCAATCCCTAAAGCAATTAAACTTCCAGCACCCAATGTGCGTTTCATTTGACTATTTTCAGCTTGTGCTAATAAATCAACAAGCGATTTTTTCCTCCAAAGTGACATATTTTAAATTTAGTGAGGTTAAAGATAAAATTTTCAGAATAAAAACAATCGAAATAATTATATTAAATCAAGCGTTTCTTCTAAAGTCTTAGGATTATAACCCAACTCATTTCGTGATTTTGTTAAATCAAAGCCTGTTCTTGGTGGGCGTTTTGCTGGTTGATTTAAGGTTGAACTATCTGTTTTTGTTAAACTATCAGTGGATAAACCGTAATAATTCGCAACTCGTTTAACAATTGTATAAATGGAAAAAGTCTCTGGACCTGATATATGATAAATTCCAGTTTTATTTAACTCACAAATTCTTAAACAAGCCCAAGCTAAATCATCAGCCCAAGTTGGTGCGCGGAATTGATCGTCAATGATATTCATTGCTTGTCCTTTACCAAGCGCTTCTTTTGCCCAACATATAATATTGTTTCTACTTAAATTATTACCAATTCCATAAACGATTATTGTTCTAACAATAGAATGATTTTTATAATCGGAATTTAAAAGAAGCGCTTCACCATCTACTTTGGATTTTGCATAAACGCTTAAAGGATTTGGTTCATCTGTTTCTTTGTAGTTTCCTTTTTCACCGTCAAAAATAAAATCAGTCGAAAGTAATTGGAAATGTGCATTTATATTTTGTGCTGCTTCAAATAAATAGCGAGTTGCAGTAACATTTACCAATTCGCATTCTTCTGGATTTAATTCGCAAGCATCCACATTTGTAATCGCAGCTGTATGAATAACGTGCGTTGGTTGGAAGTTAGAAAACACTTTAGCAATATCATCTTCTTTGCAAATATCTAAAGATTGATAATTTTCAGTTGGACAATCAGAATTTCTATTTTCTCCTTTTGAGGTTGCCAAAAATGTAATTCCTTTCTTTAGTGCTTGACGAACGATTTTTTGTCCTAATAGACCGTTGCTTCCTGTAATTAAAATTCTCATTTTATTTTTTTGTAGTAAGGTTAAATAATTTATTGACGTTTTCAATTTCTGTTGAATTACCAAGAACTAAAAGAGAAGAATGTTCTTCAATTAAAGTATTGTCAGCTGGATTGATTACAAATTCTCCATTTTTGGATTTAAAACCGATAACAGTAGCTCCCGTTAGCTTCTTTATATTTAGTTGTTCCAATGTTTTATCTTGATACATAATCGGTAGTTCTTCGAATGAAATGGATTCAATGTTTGTCCCATCTTGTTTAATCGTACGAATTTGATCTAAGAAATCGATAACCACAGGGGAAGAAACAATTGAAGCCATGTGTGTTCCTCCAATCGAGTCGGGCATAATGACGTGGTCGGCTCCAGCATATTTCATTTTATCAATAGAACTTTTCTGAGAAGCTCGTGTAATAATTTGAAAAGATTTGTTTTTTTCACGCGCTGATAAGACGATAAACAAATTATCCGTATCATTCGGTAAACATGCAACAATAGTTCTAGCAGTTCTAACCCCAGCTTTTTCAAGAATTTCATCGTTGGTAGCATCACCATTTATTAGAATGACATTTTCTTCTGCAATGCGATCTAAATTACCTTCAATTGCAACAACATTAAATCCATCAGCAATCAAATCTTTTACAACTTGGTTTCCTACTCGACCTAGTCCACAAACAATAACATGATTTTTCATTCCTGACATCAATTTAATAGTGCGATATTTTTTTAAATTTTTCCCTAATTCACCGGATGCGACTAATGAAGTCACTAATGAAATAAGGTATGTAAAAGTACCGAAAGTACTCAAAATAAGCACAACGGTGAATAATCTTCCATAAGATGAAAGTTCATGAACTTCACCAAACCCTACTGTGGTAATGGTTATTACAGTCATGTAGAACGAATCAAAAAAGGACCATTTTTCAATTAGCATGAAACCACTAATTCCAAAAATAAATATGAAAATCAGGGCAAAAGCAACCAAGTAAAATTTACGGAAAACACTAAAATGGCTTATAGTTCCCATATTGATTTTTTACGCTTTGGTTGGAAGGTGAAATAATGTTTATGCTCTAAAATCCAAGCCATGATCAAATACAATAAAACAGGTGATCCTAAAGCTACAAATGAAAAATAAATAAATCCAAGTCTAACTTTGGAGCTATTGATTCCAAGTTTTCTAGCCCACCAGGCACAAACCCCAAAAGATTGCATTTCAAAGAAAAAGACAATTTTTTGTAAAAATCTTTTCATGGATTCAAAATTTTAATTCCAACAGAACAATTTAAGCATTGTCTTCGAGTACAAAATTGCTGATAAATTTCCAAAGCTGCTTGCGAATCAAAGGCAGATTTAGAAAGAACATTTATATTTTTCCACTTCTTAACAAATACATTTGATTCAGTTGGAAGATTTTTTAAAAGTAAAATTGCCAGATCTTCATCATTTCTAGCTTTTAATTCGTTTAAAGTAGATTTAAATATAAATGGAGTGACTGCGTTTACAAGGAAATTAATAAAAAGTAATTTGTCATAAATTCCGTTTTGCTTGAAAATTGTTTCAAATTTACTGATTATCTCCTTGGGGTTTAGCTCAAAAACTTCAACTTCAAATTCAAAATTGAATAGAAAAACAGCAAATTGTTCAACGCGCTTAGGGACATTTGAAACTGATCGAAATCCTTTTGTTTTCCATTGAATTCCCAAATAACTTTCATCTGAAAAAGCTAGAAAGTTTATTCTGCTTACAAATTCATCCAATGTAAATTCGTTTAATGTTTCCCAATCAATTGAATTCAAAAGTTGTTCAAATGGTTGCTGATTTAGATTCGAACCAAAAGCTCTGGCGACAAATTGGAGAAAAACAGATTTCAAATCATCAGTTTGACTTTTATGAATATAAGCAGCTTTTCTAGCCAAACGATTGATTATCGCTCGATTTTTCATGTTTTCCCAATATTCAAGTGGTATGGAGTGAAAAAGACTTTCGCAAGCAATAGTTGATTTGTTTTTTTGGAGAAATTGATACTGCTTGTAATGGCTTTTATCAATCCAATTTTTAAGTTCAAGTGTTGGTATTACCCTACCATTTTGTAGAACCTCGCTATCTGCATTGTAAACGACATGCAATATTACATTGTTATAATTTGGGTCTGTGTGATGTTTGTGTTTATACCAATCGGAAGCGTTTACATGCATTTCAATTGAACCGAACCATGTTAGCTCATCGAGCAAAATTGAACCATTTTTAAAATCAGGACCATTCTCAAATTCGTTGTAACTCCCAAAGTCTAATAATGAAAGGCTCCTACCATCCGCCAACCGCATAAGGTGAATTGGCAAGCGTTTCATTTTCCATAAATAATGAAGGTAAAATTCATTCATAAGTTTCATTTCTCTTATGAATATAACAAAAAAAAGCGTTCCGAAGAACGCTTTTACTTAACTTTTAATAGTGATTATCTTGGTAACGGATTGATAAACACTTTGTATTTTGGGTCTGCTGGAGGTGCTGTTGCAGCATCAAATTCCATTGGAATATCTGTAGTACCAGGTTGGAAAACAACTTTAACTGTTGTTCTACGATTAATTTGATGTAATTTCTCGTATTTAGTTTTATCCGTTGCTTTGAATTGATTGATATAAGTTTCATTCAATACTTGTTCAACTCCTTTTTCATCAATCCATTTTGATGGCTCTGCTTCGCCACGGCCAATTGGTTTAATTCTTCTTGGATCAATACCTTTTTGGTCAACTAAATAAGTATAAACAGCTTTAGCACGATTTTCAGATAATGCTTGATTGTGAATTTCAGTATCACGAGCATCGGTATGAGAATACAATTCAATTACTAATGTAGGATTGTCTTTCAAAAGATTTTCTAAGAATTTCAATGAATCTAAAGACATACATGTTGCATCGTTAATGAATGACCATTGATCTAATGGATAACGAACTTCAGGAGTTCTTATTTCAATTGGAATTAATGGAATCTCAATTAAGAAGCTTTGGCTATTATCTAATCCTTTTGTTGTGAATTTAGCTCCGTTTTTGTCTGTGAAGTAACGCGCTTTACTGGATTTGATTTGATATTCATGTCCTTCGGTTATGTAACGAGATTTGTCTTTGCGCTCAACCCATTTCTCTGTGCGTCCTGTTTTATCAGTAGTACCTTCCCAAGTTTGACCTTCAACTTCTGTTACAGCAACTTTTGCACCCTCAATTTTTTTGTTTTTGTTTCCTAATTCATAAACAACAACTCTTAAGTCATATAAGTTTGGTGGAACGCTGTAGCTCCAAATGTCTGGTGTATATTCAACACTTGAGCTTGTTTTCCTTTCAGAAGTAAAGAAACCTGATTTACCATCAAAGTCACACATTGCATAATCATTTCCTGGCGAATTGAAAGGTGTACCCATATTTTTAGGATTTACCCATTTGTTTTCTGTCCCTACTCTTTCAGCAGAAAATATATCTAATCCGCCAATTCCAGGTAAACCATCACTTGCAAAAAATAATTGACCTTTTGGACCTAATGATGGGAATAGTTCATTTCCGCTTGTATTGAAAATTGGACCCATATTTTTCGGAACAGAGTCCCATAATTTATCTCTTTTGTTATAGTTTACGTACCAAAGGTCACGACCTCCATAGCTTTTTTCTCCAAGACTATTTTTCACCATATCAGAAGCGAAAACCATCATCATACCGTCTTCTGAAATACAAGGATGACCAACAGAGATAGTATCATTTTCCTTAAGTTTGATTTTTGTAATGTTGTCGAAGTCTTCACCATTTAAATCTGCCATCCAAATATCACAACCCAACATTGATTTTTCTTTGTTAGGACATCGTGTGAAGTACATAGTTTTTTTCTTTGAGTCAAAACAAACTGAACCTTCATTTTCAGCTGTGTTGATGATTCCTTTCAGGTCAATTGATTTTACATTAATAGGATTCATTTTGTCATCGTATTCAGCAACGAATATATCCATATATTTTTGACCAGTGATTGGGTCTCTATCCTTACCAAAAGCATCTTCTCTACTTGAAGAAAAATAAATTTTCTTCCCTTTTTTATCAGCAAAAGAAGGTGCCATATCAAATTCTTTTGTGTTGATTTTAGATTCAACTTTCGCAACGATTTTAGATTCAAAATCTTCAAATCCTTTGTATGTTTCACAGCCAGTTATCAAAGCATCTATTTCTTTTTGTTTTGACTCAGGAGCAACACGTTTGTATTCTTTGTAAGTTTTAGCAGCACCGTTGAAGTCTTTTAACATACGTTGCATGTTTGCCTTGTAGTAGTAAATGTCTGGTTTGACATCAAAATATCTTAATTCCAAACACACACCATACCACTCATTTGCTTTTTCAAAACGCTCCATATTACGGTATGACTCTGCAACTTTAAAAGCCATGTCCCCTTTTTGTTTCAAAGAGCCTTTTACCCCAAGTTTTTTGAAGGCGTCTTCACATTTTGGCGCAGCTTCAAAGTAGTTTCCTGAATTGAATGCGAAGTTAGCTTCACGAACGTACTTAGGATCTTGTTTTTCTTGAGAATAAACATTCGTTATTACTAATACAAATAAAGAGAATAATAAAATTAGTTGTTTCATGATGGTCTATTTTACTTGACTTTTCTTCGTCGAAGGTGAACAAAAATAATAAAAATTTAATTTGATACGCTATAATTTCGCCATCTCGATAATAACTCATTAAAAGATGAGGGTAGCTCAGAATCAAAAGATAGTTGTTGTTTACTAGTTGGTTGTACAAAGCCAAGTGTTTTAGCGTGTAAAGCTTGACCAGGTAAAAGTTCAAAACAATTTTCTACGAATCGTTTATATAATGTTGAAATTGTGCCTTTTAAGATCTTGTTTCCTCCATATTCATGGTCGTTAAAAAGCGGATTTCCTATATGTTGAAAGTGTGCACGAATCTGATGTGTACGCCCAGTTTCAAGCTTACATTCAACGAGCGTAACGTAACCAAATCTTTCTAAAATTTTATAATGCGTCACAGCATGCTTTCCATAATCTCCATTTGGAAATACAGTCATCACCTTTCTATTCTTTAAAGACCTCCCTACATTTCCAGTTATTGTGGCATTTTCTTTTAAATCTCCCCAAACCAATGCATAGTAATGTCTATTTGTTGTTCTGTCAAAAAATTGCTTTGCTAAATGTGTAAGTGCCATTTCTGTTTTTGCAACTACCAATAAACCAGTTGTGTGTTTATCTATTCGGTGTACTAATCCGGGTCGTCCAAAATAGTCAGAAGGTGGTTTTGGTAAATTATCAATATGGTAAACTAATGCATTCACCAAAGTATCTTTATAATTACCATAGCCAGGATGAACGACCATATTTGAGGGTTTATTTACCACTAATAAATCTTCATCTTCGTAGGTAATTTCAATTGGAATATCTTGCGGAATAAGTTTAATTTCCCTAACTGGATATGGCAATACAATCGCTATTTCATCGCTAGGTTTTACTTTATAATTTTGTTTTACAGCCTTGCCATTAACGTGTATATTTCCATTTTTTGCTGAACATTGGATTTTATTTCGAGAAGTATTCGGTACTCGATCTATTAAAAATTTGTCAATTCGAATTATTTCCTGACCCGGGTCGGCCTTGAATTTATAATGCTCGTATAACTCTTCTTCTTCAATTTCACTTTCCGAACTAAATTCTTCTGTCATAATTTAATGAACTTTGCTGTTTTTGAGCTGATAGAAGGAACGGAGACAAAGTAAATTCCTTTTGTTAAATCTCCAATTGCAATTGATTTTCCAGTTTCTTGTTTAACAATTCTTCCAAAGCTATCGTAAATAATCACTTCTTCGTTTTCATTTTCAAGTTGAATCGTAATAAATTCAGTTGCTGGATTTGGGTAAATCGTTAATTTTTCTTCTTCTTTTACTGGAACATTTAAGACTGCATCAAGCCCAGTTGAAAAGATTGGACGAATCATTGCTGAACCTGCAAATGGTGATGATAACCAAGTACTTCCACCATTTACACTGTAGTTGATAACATTTGAATTGTCAACATTTCGGTCTAAACCTAAGTTCAAACGTTGACCCTCTAATTGTCTCCATCCTACGAAGAAAGAGGTACCTACAGCGATTTTAGCTGTATCTGTAAAATAATAAGTTACAAATTGATTGGGACCATTTCCATACAATGGTGAACGAGGAAAAAACACATTATCTTCATATAAAACTTCGCCTGGTTTTCCATTGTTTTCTTCCCAAACAGTAAGCAAAAATAAGTTATTGCTCACATCATTTACAGATGGAACAAAACTCATTGCGACACCTATTAATGAGTCTGCTTCGTAAGTATCGTATCGAACTGCTAAACGTGCCTGAACTCCTGTTGGACCAAAAGCTGCCTCAGCCGAACCATCATCGTAACTATAATAATTATAGAATGCTTGAAGAAACTCAGTTGAATCGTTTTGTGTGAAATTTGGAAACTGTGCCGATGCATTTGCTTTCACTTCAAAAACTTGCTGATTTCCTGCTAACGATTTATTGTATTCTGTGCCAGTTGAGAAATCGTGATAGCTTGTATGAGTAGTTCTTGGGGCGAAGTTAATCTCTTGTTCTGCCAAAGTAAATCCTTCTAAAACGAATGAACCTTGTTGTGTGCCATTTTGGGAAATAGTAACTTGACCATTTTGGTAATTCTCAGGATTTTGACTTCCGTTGTGAACTAAAACTAAAAGTGAATCAGTCATTTTGTTTTCAGTACTATTTTTATAATGATCCCAAGGTGCTGAGGTATATGTTTTCAATAAAGAATTCAACGGATAAACGAAAGCAAAATCCTTGAATAAAGTGTCATCAAAATAAGAAAGTGCTCTCAAATGAACGTAATCAATGTGGAAATGATCTAAAGAACCTGAAAGTGAACCATAATTTTTAAATCGAAATTGAAAAGCTTTTTTGAGATACTTTACATTTGTAACAGGAAGATGAACAGCTTTGAAAGGATGAACTGTATCGCCATTTACACTCCAGACGTGGAACCATTGGTCCAATTCAGGTGCATAGAATTCAAGTACTAAAGAGTCGGTGGCTTCAGGAATATCGCCCAAACCTTCAGGTTGAAACAAAAAGCTAAAATAAATAGAGTCGTTCGCTGTGTTTGTGCTCAAATCTAATGGCTTTGA
>CALPMC020000060.1 GCA_943324565.2 Chitinophaga pinensis
AATGTAATCGACAGCTTTTTTCGTCAGGAAAGTCAGCTAAAAAGGTTATAATTGTCATATTCAGTGATTTATTGACAAATATATACTCGACTTGACGTAATCTATTTACGTTCTTAGTATTTACTGGTACGATTGCGGACACTCAATTACTTTTTATTTGAAGAAGTAAGAAGTTCATCGATTATATCATTTATCTGTCGCTCTATTTTATTTTCTTGGTCAACTAATTGATATAATTTAATTTAATGGAATTTACTGGGCTCATTTTAAACGCATCTTAAGTAGCTTTCACTGTTACTTCTGCAGTTTGTCTTTCACAGACTTCGCTATAAAAAAGTGAAAACACAAAATTTAAGTGAAGCGATGGTCATTAAGTTCATTGTGGTTTTCTACCGTTTTAAATAATTTCAAAATAACTTTTGATATTCTCAAATAAATCCGTTAATTTCAGAGAGTCAAATCCTTAATCGTTTCATAACCTTTTGTTAAAACATTTTAGATGGATAAAATTTATATTTAGCCTCTAGTTTGTTGATTATGAATCATTTATTTATAGCCTTGTTTTTTGTTTTTTCCGGTACTCTTAACGCAAAAGAAACCAAGCTGCACATCCTGAGTTGGAATATAAAAATGCTTCCTCGTCAATATAATATTGTGATAAAACATCATCCATTAAAGCGAATAAAATTGATTTCTGAGCAGATTTTGTCAGATTCGATTGACATTGTTTGTTTTCAAGAATTGTTCGACACAAAAGTAAACAAACGAATGAAAGCAGAACTTTCAAAACAATTTCCTTATGTGGTAGGGCCAGCAAATGAGGCTCGCAGTATTTTTAGATTGAGTAGCGGTGTGATTTTTTTCAGTCGTTACCCTATTCGTAAATTGGAAACAGTTGAGTTTTCGAATTGCCAAGAGGAAGATTGTGTTGCAAGAAAAGGAGCTTTATTGATTGAAGCAGAAGTGGATGGAAAAAAGATTCAATTATTAGGTACACACATGAATGCTGCAGGTGGTGAAGATGTGAAAATTAAACAACTGGTTCAAATTAGAACACTGATTGAAAAACACTCTAAAAGTGGAATTCCCCAATTGATTTGTGGCGATTTCAACATAAAAAAAACGAATGGTAAACTATACCAGATGATGCTTGATTTTTTTAAAGCGAATGATGGTCCGATTTTAGGAGCATTTCAACACACTTTTGACCCTAAAAACAACGATATGTGTGCGAAAGAAAAAGAAGAACCTCAATTGATTGATTTTATTTTTTTTCGCTCAAATGAAACAAGAGAGGCCAAAGAATCGAGTCGTGAAATTCGATGTTACAGAAAGGATTGGGGTAAGAAAAACAAAGATCTTTCCGATCATTTCGCTTTGTTAATGGAAGTTATTTTGTGAAAATCAATACTAATTCCAGAAATGTAACTAATGTAGCAAAGTTTTAATTTATTTAATTGACCTTTGTTTAAAATTAATTAATGATTCTTTTAGGATATTTAGCTTCAATTGTAATTGGTATTTCTCTAGGTCTAATAGGAGGTGGAGGCTCGATTTTAACTGTCCCTGTTTTGGTTTATCTTTTTAAACTCGAACCAATGTTAGCAACTGCCTATTCCCTTTTTATCGTCGGAACTAGTAGTTTAGTTGGGGCTTATCCGAAGTACAAGCAAGGTTCAATTAACTTGAAGACTGCTATTGTTTTTGGTGCACCCTCAATTGTTGCTGTTTTTGCGACTAGAAAATTTATAGTTCCAGCAATCCCAGAAGAAGTTTTTTCAATTGGTGAATTTATGGTTACAAAATCAGTTTTGATGATGCTATTGTTTGCTGTTTTAATGGTTGCAGCCTCCGTTTCAATGATACTAGATAAAAAATCACATTCTGAAGAAAAAGAAATAGAGCAAGTTTTTAATTATCCGTTAATCATTATTGAAGGTTCAGTCGTTGGAGTTCTAACTGGTTTGGTTGGCGCTGGGGGCGGATTTTTGATCATTCCAGCATTAGTAATGTTGAGTAAACTTCCAATGAAAATGGCAGTTGGAACCTCTTTATTAATTATAGCAGCAAAATCTTTAATTGGCTTTACTGGTGATTTATCAGAAAATGCTGCAAAAATGGATTGGATGCTTTTGGGAACTGTTTCAGCTTTAGCAATTGGCGGAATTTTTATAGGTAATTGGCTTTCAAAATCAATTGACGGCAACAAATTGAAAAAAGGTTTTGGATGGTTTGTTTTGGTGATGGGAATTTACATCATTTTAGATCAGTTTTTTCTTAAAACAGGAAGTGATCATTAATTTTATGATTAACTAAACAAATGTGTTTTTATGATAGAATAACCTAGATATTTCCCGAATGTTTTTAAACTAAAATACAATAAAATAGAAATGTTCAATTTGTTTTATATTTTCACCAAGTATGCACAGAGAACTCGACGTTAAATATTGATGAAGGTTTTTGGTCTCGAATGTTTTTCAAAAACTTAAATGTGGATGAAGAAATTTTAAATCAAACGAAAATAATTAAGTAAGAGTAGAATTATTTATCACCTACAATTGGTTTCTTCTTAACAGCAAATTCTATAATAATCCCTAAAGTAGGCTGAACGATTCCGTTTGTATTTTCAATAAATTTTGTTTTGTAGCGAGTTGGGTCGTTCGGGTCAACAATTGGTTTGTCATTTGCATCTGTTTCAACTAAAAGAATCGGTGCTAATTTCGCTTTATAGCCATAAGCATTTTGAATATCAAGGTAGAAGTTCATATTGAACTTGTCCAAGAATATCTTTTTGTCAACGCGTAAATTAAGTTGGTGGAAATTGGATTCTCGCTGCGTGTTCAATCGGTTGATATCCAAAAGACCTTGTCCGTTTATGTCCCAGTTTTGTATTAAACTAGAAGTTGCAACATCAATTGGCGTGTAAGGTGAACCACCTGAAAACAACCAACGGAAACCAACTTCCCAGCCTTTTTTGAATCGTTTTCCACCTGTTAAAGAAACAATATTTCTACTGTCCCAAGAAGTTGGAACGTAAGAATTGTTTTTGTCTTTAAATTCGGAAACAACATACGTATAGGCTAAAATTGCATAAAAACCTTTGTATAGTTTTTGTTGGTATAGAAATTCTGCGCCATAAGTTCTTCCAGTTGAAATTGATTTCACTTCTTCATTTCCAACAACTCCGAAATCGGAACCAACATTTGCTAAACTTAGCGAGTCTTTAATTGAGAACGGATAGCGACTGTAGCTTTTGAAAAATCCTTCTAATGTGAAACGAGAATCGAATTTGGTTAAATATTCAGTACCTAGAACAAAATGATCTGCACTGATGTATTTTAGCTCATTCTCTTTGTTTTTTAAATTTCCATTAACATCTCTATACCCCAAAATAGTGTATGCAGGTAATTGATGATAGCGTGCAATATTTCCATTGATAGCCCATTGATTTGTTATTCTATAGTTCACAGAAAAACTAGGAGACAACTGATCTAAAGGATTCATCATACTTTTCGCATAACTATTAACATCAGTTCTCAATCCAAACGATAAATTCAATTTTTCTTTAAGTAAAGACTTACTTAATTGACCGAAAAGCGCTACTTTATGTAAATTTAAAGTTGATTCAAAATCAATTAATACAGGAAGTCCTTGAATAGTAACTCTATTAAAAGTTGAATTGAAATACTTCGCAAATTCGTAGCCAACACCAGCATTTAATCTCCAACCATTTTTATTGTAAGTATGTTCAAAACGAAACTTGTTTTCTGCTTCAAATGAAGAGTAATCGAGAATTACATTATCAGGAGCAGCTATTTTATTTGAAGTTCTTAAAGCTGAATTATTCAACATATTTCTGCTTACAATAATATTTTGGTAGGAATTTTTAGAATAATGTAACCAATTGATTCCAACAGTATAATTCCATTGCTTTTGTAGTGGTAAATTATTTAAAATGTAATTGTTGCTTTCTCTTGTTGCAGAATCAGTAACATTTTCATTCACTTTGGCATTTAACCTAAAATCATCGATTGCACCAAGTCCGATAAAAGTCACTTTGTTTTTATCGTTTACTTTAAAATTAAATTTATACTGAAAATCATTATAAGTTGGAAGAATTGGTAATTGAAGGGCTGCAAAAAGAAATTGTAAATAAGAACGTCTTGCTGAAAAAATGAAATCAACTTTTTTACCTATTGGACCATCGAAAGTTAGAGCCGCATCACTTGAACCTAATGCAAAATTCGTGATAAACGCATCTTGATTACCATCTTTTTGTTTGAAAGAAAGTACTGAACTTAAACCATTTGCACGATTCGCTGGGAATGCACCTGAATAAAAATCAACCTCACGAATGAAATTCACATTTAATAATCCAACTGGCCCACCGCTACTTCCTTGTGTCGCGAAGTGATTTATATTTGGAACTTCAATTCCATCAAGGTAAAATTTGTTTTCGCCGGGTGATCCACCTCGAATAATAATATCATTTCTAAATGTTGCACGTGAAGCAACACCAGGCAACGCAGCGATTACTTTACTTACATCACGACCAGCACCGGGTAAACGTTCGATTTCTGTGGCATTCAATGTTTTCAACGAAACTGGTGATTCTGATTTTCGTTGAAAAGGGGAAGCTTTAATCACAACTTCTTTTTGTTCTAAAACGATTGCATTTAACTCGAAATTAAGTTCAATCGAACGAGCATTGGTAACAGTTATTTCATTTATTACAAGTTCCTCAAAGCCCGCAACAGTTGCTTTAAATGAATAAACTCCTGGATTTAATCCTGTAATTTCATAATAACCATTTTCGTCTGAAAGTGCGCCTTTCTGTTGATCAATTACTACAATTTTGGCAAAAGGAATTGGTTCATTATTTAAGTTATTGGTTACTTTTCCTTTTATAAGGCTATTTTGAGAAAGGATAGTAAAAGAAATGCATGCAAATGATAAGAGTAGTAAAAATTTTTTCATTCAAATATTTTTTTTGAATAAACAAAAACGTTTAAGAAAAGTTCAAAATTAGAATGAATTAATATTCTTTTTCAGCTTTTAGCCAAGTTTGAGTACGATAAAAAGGACCTATATATCCTCTGACGCTCAAACGTTTAAAGTTATCTGGGTTTATCCAAATTTTAACACTGTAAACTTTTCCATTTTCTGGATCTAAAATCGTTCCGCCAGCCCATTCACTTTCGTTCCATTTTAAGTTTTTAGCGATTACCATTCCTACTATTGGTTTGTTTTTTAAATCACCCGGGCATTCTTTGCATTTTGGGTCTTTTTCAATTCCTTTTCTAGGGAATAAATAGACGATTTTCCCAAACATTTTATCGTCTTTTTTATAAAGTTCAACTACGGATTTTTTTTCGCCAGTTTCATCATCTATGGTTACCCATTGGCCAAGGCACGATTGAGAAAAAGAATTCACTGTAAATAGCAAAGAAAAGAAAAGGATAATTGATTTCATATTACTTAAGGTTTAAGAAATTACGTAAAAGTTCTAATCCATTTTCTGTCAAAATAGATTCGGGGTGAAATTGAACTCCATAAAGCTTTTTTTCGGGGAATTCAATTGACATTATGACATTATTTTCAGAAATAGACGTTATATTTTTAGAAGTAATGTTTACTACCTTCCAACTGTGATAAAGTCCAACATTGATCGAGTTGGAAAATGATTGAAACAAATAATTTGTGTTTGAAATCGTAATTTTTTCAGCTAGTCCATGTTTCACAATTGATTGATTTTTAATACTACCTCCCATAAATTCACCAATAGCTTGCATTCCTAAGCAAATACCTAAAATTGGGATTTTGCCATTAAATTGTTCAAGTAATTCAAAAAGATTTTCCTTTTCTTTAGGGAGACCAGGTCCAGGTGAAAGTACGAGTTTATCGAATTGTTTTAGAGAAGATAAATCGAGTTCATCATTTCTAATTACACTTACCTCACAATCGAGTTTTTCGAAATAATGAGCTAAATTGTATGTAAATGAGTCATAAAAATCGACGATTAACACTTTCACTTTAATTGAATTTTGTTTCTTTGCAAATGTAGAAATTTGAGTCTAACAAACAATTTTACTTGTTAAATGAGCAAAAAAGCAATTCAAATACCCAATGCACCTGCGCCAGTTGGGCCGTACAGTCAAGCAATTCTTATGAATGGAATGTGTTTTGTAAGTGGTCAAATCCCTTTAAATCCTGAAACAGGCCAGCTTGAAATTGCAACAATTGAAGAGGCTACTCATCGCGTTTTGAAAAACATTGAACGTTTGTTAGCAGCGGCAGAAATGACTTTTGGAAATGTGGTGAAATGTAGTATTTTCCTAAAGGATTTAAATGATTTTGCCAAGGTAAATGAAGTTTATGCTAGTTATTTTAAAGGTATTCCACCTGCTAGAGAAACAGTTCAAGTGGCAAGACTTCCTTTGGATGTTACAATTGAGATTTCGTGCATTGCAATTGAAAATGCATGATTAAAAGCGACTATTCTTTTGATTTATCAGTTGTCATTGTCAATTACAATGTAGAATATTTTTTGGAGCAATGTTTAAATGCCGTTGAATCTGCATCAAAGCAACTAAAAGTTCAAGTTTTTGTAGTCGACAATAATTCAATTGATGGTTCAGTTGCAATAGTTCGTGAGAAATTTCCTTCAGTAAATGTTATCGCTAATAAGGATAATGTTGGATTTTCAAAAGCAAACAATCAAGCAATTCATTTGAGCGATGCACGCTATGTTTTATTGTTGAATCCAGATACCATAATTGAAGAGGATACTTTTGTTAAGACTGTTGCATTTATGGATGAGCATCCTGATGCAGGTGGGCTAGGAGTGAGGATGGTGGATGGAAAAGGGAAGTTTTTACCGGAATCAAAACGTGGTTTACCAACACCAACAGTTTCATTCTATAAAATATTTGGTTTGGCTCGGATTTTTCCTAAATCTAAAACGTTTGGGCAGTATCATTTGGGTTATTTAAGTGAATTTGAGATAAATGAAATTGACGTTTTAAGTGGTGCTTTTATGCTCATGCGTTCAGAAACATTGGATAAAGTAGGATTACTTGATGAACAATTTTTTATGTATGGTGAGGATATTGATTTGTCATATAGAATTCAATTGGGTGGGTATAAAAATTTCTATTTTCCACAAACCAAGATCATTCATTACAAGGGAGAAAGCACGAAGAAAAGTAGTGTCAATTATGTCTTTGTATTTTACAGAGCCATGATTTTGTTTGCAAACAAACATTTCTCCAATAACAACGCTAAGCTTTTTTCATTAGCAATTAATCTAGCAATCTATTTTAGAGCTTCAATGGCACTTGGAAATCGTTTGGTAAAAAAAGCAGCACTTCCATTTATAGATTTAACAATATTCCTTGCGGGTCTGCTTTTAATAACGAATCAATGGTCAAATCACGATATTCACTTTCCTGATTTAGTTTTGAAAGTTCAAATTCCTGTTTACGCCACTGTTTGGTCAATCTCTGCAATGATTTTTGGAGTTTATGATAAAGGAGTAAGTCGAAAAACAATTGTAAAATCCACTTTTTTTGGGACCATTTTTATTTTGACAATCTATGCTTTACTCCCCAAAGAATGGCAATTCTCTAGGCTGTATATATTGATAGGAACCATCTGGGTTATTTTTGGGTTTTACCTTACTCGTGTATTTTGGAATCTTTTTAAAACAAATTCATTTAGTTTTCCAAAGGCTCCGAAAAAGCGTTTTGCAATTATAGGAAACGAAGAAGAGTTTAAGCGGGTTGAGTTTATTTTGAGTAATACCTATCCTTCAATTGAAGTGGTTTACGGTATTGGAATTGAGAAATCTTACCCTAAATCAATCGGATTAAAAGGACAGATTGATCAAGTCGTAGACATTCACAAAATCAATGAACTTATTTTTTGTTCGAAGGACCTGACTTCTAAAGAAATAATTGAAGTAATGACAAAAATCAATTCAATTGAAATAGATTTTAAAATTGCACCGCCAGAAACAAGCTATTTAATTGGAAGTAATTCAATCGATACTTCAGGTGATTTATATGCCTTAAATTTCAATGCAATTAGTAAACCAGAAAACTTAAGGTCTAAACGTATTTTGGACTTTATATTAAGTTTTGGTTTATTTATAGTTACTCCTTTGTTAATTTTTCATTTTAAAAGAAAAACAAATTATTTGAAAAATCTATTTGAAATTTTAATTGGAAGAAAAACGTTTGTTGGTTATTTTGCCACAAAAGATTCAAATTTGAAGAGCTTACCAATCATAAAAGAGGGAGTTTTAAGACCTTTTCAAGTTAATAAAGAAGCTGAAGATGATAGTAATTTATTTTACGCAAAGAACTATAAAATTGGATTAGATTTTATGATTATAATAAATAATTGGCATGAATTAGATACATAAATTATATATTATTTCCCTAATTCAATGGTAATTATTATCTTTACGGCGCTTTCTATTTTGAGTATATATAAGTTATGGCAGAAATCGAGATTAGACTTCCAAAAATGGGGGAGAGTGTTACAGAGGCAACAATTACTAATTGGTTGAAAAATATTGGAGACAATGTTAGTGTTGATGAACCGCTTGTTGAGGTAGCAACAGATAAAGTTGATAATGAACTTCCATCGGAAGCAGCAGGGGTTTTGACTAAAATTCTATTTGAAAAAGATCAAGTTGCCCAAGTTGGTGATGTGATTGCAATATTATCAACAGAAGGCGAAAGCTCAGTTAGTGTAACTAATAATATTGATGAAATACCTGAAGTAAAACCTGAAGTTCTTGTTGTTTCAGATTCAATCAGTCAAAACGGAAAAGTAGAAAAGCTTTCCAAAAATAGTGATTCAGGGAAGTTTCTATCTCCTTTAGTTAGAAGTATTGCTGAAAAAGAAGGGATATCTCAAACGCAGTTAAATTCAATTTCAGGAACAGGTCAAGAAGGAAGAATTACAAAGAAAGATATATTGTTATTTCTAGAAACGAAGTCTGATGTAATTGCTGCTCCGATTGTAAAAGGATTAGTGTCAATTCCAACACCAGCGGCACAGATTATTCCAAATAATGTCTCAGGAGGTAATTTCTTAAGTAATATTAAAGAGCCAATAGTTTTACCAAATCCAGGAGATGAAATAATTGAAATGGATCGCATGCGCAAATTAATTGCGGATCATATGTTGATGTCTGTTCATGTTTCTCCTCATGTGACATCTTATGTTGAAGCAGATGTAACAAATATCGTAAACTGGCGTAACAAGGTCAAAAAGAAGTTTTTAGAAAGAGAAGGTGAAAATATTACTTTTACTCCAATTATGATTGAGGCTATTGTAAAAGCAATTAAAGATTTCCCAATGGTAAACGTTTCAGTTTCAGGAAATACTATCATCAAACGTAAAGATATAAACATTGGAATGGCAACGGCTCTTCCATCTGGCAATTTGATTGTTCCAGTAATAAAAAATGCAGATCGATTGAATTTAACAGGTTTAACTAAATCAGTAAATGGTTTAGCAAATAGTGCAAGAGCAAATAAATTGAAACCGGAAGATATTCAAGGAGGAACCTATACGGTAACAAATGTTGGTTCATTTGGAAATGTTATGGGAACTCCAATTATTAACCAACCTCAAGTTGCAATTTTAGCTTTAGGTGCTATCCGTAAAGTACCAGCTGTAATTGAAACCCCTGAAGGAGATTTTATTGGAATTCGTCACAAAATGTTCTTATCTCACTCATATGACCACCGTGTGGTTGATGGAGCTTTAGGAGGTCAATTTGTTCGAAGAGTTGCGGATTATCTTGAGGCTTTTGATGTAAACAGTGAGTTTTAAAATTAATTAGTACCTATCTACAAACAAATTACAACAACATGCAAAAATTATTAATCTTAGTTTTATTATTGTCAACGTTTTCTTTGAAAGCGCAATATTCTGAGCCAGAGGTGAAAAATTTGATTGCTACTGCAAGTGAGAAAGATTTAGTGGTTCAATCTTCTCGTTTTCTTCAAGAGAATTTTTACCATTATGCGGATTTAATAACAAATCGTTTACTGCAAATTAATCCAGAAAGTGGAAACTATAATTATAGAAAAGGTTTTATTGAACTAGACATGCGTCAAGATTATACTAAAGCAATAAAATATTTAATAAAAGCAGCTTCTTATCCAATTGACAAAAACTATGATATGTATTCAACACGTGAAGGCGCTGTGCCTGCAGATGTTTTTTATCATTTGGGACGTGCTTATCATTTAGATGAAAATTTTGAAAAAGCGGTTGATAACTACAAAAAGTTTCTGGAGAATACGACTGATGAATCTGAATTGATTCCTGAAGCTAAGAAAAGAATCATTCAATGTAGTGTAGCAAAAAGACAAATGGCAAACCCTACTTCTGATATCGTGACTAACTTAGGACCAATGATTAATACTTCTTATGCTGATTTCTCTTCAAATATTTCAATTGATGGTGAAGCGTTATATTTCACATCTAGAAGACCTTGGGAAGATAAATCGTCAGAGAACTTTAGAGATCCAATGTTGAATCATTATTCTGAAGATATTTATCAATCAAATGTTAAAATTGATCAAACTTGGAATAATTCTTACAGAATGAGTATGAACCGTCCTCAATCAAATGAGTCTAATGTTAGTGTTAGTATTGATGAAAGAAGATTTTATCTCTACAACGACAAAAGCGGAATTGGAGATATATATTACACAGATTTTATTGATAATAAATTTACCAATATGAAAGCTGTTGATAACTCTAAAGTAAATGATGGTAATTGGTGGGAAACTCATTACACAGTTTCACCTGATGGGAGTATGATTTTTTTCGTTTCAGATAAAAATGGAGGATTCGGGAAAAGAGATATTTACTATATGGAAAGAATAGATGGTGCTTGGACTGAGATAAAAAATATGGGTGGTAACATCAACTCATGGAGCGCTGAAGAATCTCCTTTTATGGGACTTGATAATTCGACGCTTTATTTTTCAAGTGAAGATTCAACAAGTATGGGATTATTTGATATTTTCATGACTGTGCGTGATGAAAATGGAGTTTGGTCTACGCCAATAAATCTTGGTTACCCAATCAATAGTGTAGGTGATGATTATTTTTATACACATACCGCTGATGGATCAAAAGCTTATTTGACATCCTTCAGAAAGGGTGGTTTAGGTGAAAAAGATATTTATGAAGTTAAAATCTCAGATTCTAAAGTTAAAAATGTTGCTTTTTTGAACGGTCAAATAATTCACGTTAAAGGAAAACCAATTCCTGAAAATTCTTATATTACAGTTAAATGTTCAAACTGCGCTGACCAAACTGAAGTAATTATAACTCCGAGAATTAGAGATGGTGGTTTTTTCTATAAATTAGAAAAATGTAAAGAATACGAATTAGCATATTACTATAATTCTTCTGTAAAAAATCCATACAAAGAAAAATTCTCAACTAACTGTGACCTTGCATACCAAGAAGTAAACAAAAAAGTATTATTAGATGACGATATGAAAATGATACTTCCTTTCTTTAAATACACAATCGAAGGTACGATAGCAGATAAAAATTCAGGTGCAAGAATTGAAAACGCCAAAGTTGAGTTTAAATTGAAATCAAAAATTTCTGAGACTGATTTAACAAATAAAAATGGAGAATTCGTTGCTGGAATTACAAAAGGTAAAAACTTTGGAGATGAATTGGAATATGAAGTTTTTGTTTCAGCAGAAGGTTATTTGAATGATCGATTCGATTTGAAACAAGTACTAGGAATGGATTCAATCATTAAATTATCTTACTTGTTAACAATCAGTAAAGATTCAGTAGAGATCGGTCCTTTCTTAATACTTTATGACTTTGATAAGCATAATATTCGTCCTGATGCTAAATTAGAACTTGACCGAGTTGTGAAAGCAATGAATGAAAATCCTACAATAAAAATTGAGTTGGGATCTCATACAGATTCAAGAGGTTCAGATGAATATAATGCAACCCTTGCTCAAAAGAGAGCTGAAGTTGCAGCTAAATACATTCAAAAAAGAATTACAAATCCAAGTCGCTTAACATACAAGGGTTATGGTGAATCTAAATTAAAAAACAAATGCGACGATGGTGTTGAATGCTCTCAAAAAGAACATCAATTAAACAGAAGAACAGAATTCTTAATTCAGAAAAAATAGGAAACTATAAATCAATTAAAGGCTATCAATTATTGGTAGCCTTTTTTTTGATATACAATTACGTAAGTTTCTAATAGGAATAATTTGACTTTTTAATTTCTTGCTTTCTTCAAAATTCTATCTTTGTTTAAAATAATGTTCAAATGCAAGTTTTTTTAAATCATTCCCAAATTCAACAGAAAATTATTCGATTGGGTCATCAAATTTTAGAGAATAGTTTTGAAGAGGAAAAAATTTTTATTGGTGGAATAATTGGAAATGGTTATGAACTTGCCAAGAAATTTACTGAGATAATTTCATTGAATTCTGATATTGAAGTTGATTGTTTTGAAATTAAAGTAAACAAAGAAGAACCATGGAGCGAACCCATCCAACTATCAATTGATAAAGAGGTAATTAAAAAAGGTTATATCGTTTTAGTAGATGATGTAATTAATTCTGGAAAAACGATGCAATACTCTTTGTTGAAATTTTTGGAGCAACCTACAAAGGCTATTAAAACAGTTGCTTTGGTTGATAGACAACACCGTCGATACCCAATAAAAGCTGATTATGTTGGGTTGAGTTTATCAACAACTTTAAAAGATAGGGTTGAGGTAGATTTGTCAGTAAATCATACAAAAGCGTATTTAATTTAAGTATGAAAAATATAACGGAATCAAATTCAATTTATGATCATTTGGATGAAATGAACACGTTGGAATTATTGAATGGAATTAATACGGAAGATAAAAAAGTAGCAATTGCTGTAGAACAAGAAATCCCTGTTATTCAACGTTTTGTAGATGCATGCTTTTTGAGAATGGTAAAAGGAGGACGCTTGTTTTATCTTGGAGCTGGAACTAGTGGTCGTTTGGGCGTCGTTGATGCAAGTGAATGTCCACCTACTTTTGGAATTGACCATGGAATTGTGGTTGGGTTAATTGCAGGTGGGGATAATGCAATACGAAAAGCAGTTGAATTTGCTGAAGATGACAAAGAACAAGGGTGGAACGATTTATCTGAATTTGAGGTTTCAGAATTAGATACGGTAGTTGGCATTGCAGCATCAGGAAGAACTCCTTATGTTCTTGGTGCATTAGAAATCGCTAAGAAAAAAGGATTGTTAACAGCAGGGATTTCTTGTAATCCCAATTCTCCTTTGGCGGAATTAGCAGATTTTGCAATTACACCAGAGGTAGGACCAGAATTTGTTACCGGTAGTACTAGAATGAAATCTGGTACAGCTCAAAAATTAGTACTCAATATGATTTCCACTTCCTTAATGATAAAATTAGGTAAAGTGAAAGGTAACAAGATGATAGATATGCAATTGAGTAATCATAAATTAGTCGACAGAGGAACTAGAATGATTCTGAGCGAAATTGAAATTCCTTATGAAACTGCTCAAGAACTACTAATAACACATGGTTCGGTTAGAAAAGCAGTAGAATTTTATAAACAAAACAATAAATGACAGATTTTGATCCAAATGGCGTTGGAATAGCAAATGGAAATATTTTTGGATTTCCCTATTCAGAGAAAGAAGCTTCAATTGTTATCATTCCAATTCCTTGGGATGCAACTGCTTCTTATGGAAAAGGTACGAGTAATGGTCCAAAGGCAATTTTAGATGCTTCAACACAATTAGATTTTTTTCACCCAAACCTTGATAAAGCTTACGATACAAAAGTATTTATGGCACCAATTTCTGAAGAATGGAAAGGTATCAATGACCATTGTTGTGAATTAAGTGTTGAATACATTTCATTCTTAGAAGAACGTGGTGAAGAAATTGCCATGAAAAAGTTTGAATCTCAAATTGATGAAATAAACGCAGCTCATCTTGCATTGAAAGAGAATTTGAAGCAACGTTGTCTTGGTTTGTTGGAAGCAGGAAAAATCCCAGCTGTTTTGGGGGGAGAACATTCAACACCTTTAGGGTTAATTGAAGCATTGAATGAAAAATACGCGCATTTTGGAATCTTGCAAATTGATGCTCATGCAGATTTACGCGTTGCTTATGAAGGTTTCGCTCAATCACACGCAAGTATAATGGATAACGTTCTAAAAAACTGTTCCAATATGCAAAAATTAGTACAGGTTGGAATTAGAGATATTTCAGAGCGTGAGGTTGATTATAGTCATTCAGAAAATAGAATTAAAACGTTCTATGATTGGGATTTAAAATCAGAGCAATACGCTGGTAAAACATGGAAAAATCAGGTTGAAGAAATTATTAGTAATTTGCCAAATCACGTTTATATTTCGTTTGATATTGATGGTTTGCGCCCAGAGTTATGCCCGAATACAGGGACGCCAGTTATTGGAGGTTTTGATTTGCAGGAAATTTCTTTTCTATTTTTTAAATTAGTTGCATCAGGAAGATCAATTATTGGTTTTGATTTAAATGAAGTTGCACCAGGTGAAAAGGGTGATTGGGATGCCAATGTTGGTGCTAGAGCCTTGTGGCAATTAGTATGTGCAACTGAAAAATCTAGAAGGAAAGAGTTTTAAATAATACATCTATTTTATCTAATTAATAATATCACTTTGAATTTCAAACGTATAACGATTTTATTGACAGTGCTTTTAGCGTGTGTAGTTATTTATGCTACTTATAAAGTTACTATTTTAGAGTTGTTTCCCTGGTTGAATGTTTTGATTTCAAGTTCTTTAAGTTTTATAGTTTTTGTTTTAAGTTTTTTAGTTAAAGGGAAAAACAAATCTATTCAGTTAGTATTGTTGAGTTTTTTCATTTTACAGTTATTTTTAAATTATTCTATTTTACAGAATTCAGATTTATTGCTTAAAAATTGGAGATGGTTATTTTATCCGGTTTCATTTTTCATTTACATTCTTTCTATTTCAGTAGCTTTGAAAAAGGGAAGTAAACTCATTTCGTTTGCGTTAATTGGAGGTTCATTTCTGTTTTTTGTAGTGGGATTTTTTTCAATTAATCCAATTTGGTTAACGCTTCAGATGCTGTTTTTTATTCTTTTTTCTGTGGCGATGATTATTACAAAGAATAATCTCAAACCAAAAGCTAAGGAAGTGAATTAAAATAAACAATATTCTTTCTTACATTTGGTAAAATTTAATTTATGACATTTCAGACAATTGTAATTCTTGTTTTAATTGGATTATTTGCTGGTATTCTAAGTGGTTTTGTTGGTGTTGGAGGTGGAATTATTATCGTTCCAGCCTTGGTTTTCTTTCTTGGATTAACTCAACATCAAGCACAAGGAACTAGCTTATTTGTTTTATCTATGCCGGTTGTTCTTTTTGCGGTAATTAATTATTGGAAAACGGATAATGTCAATTGGAAGTTCGGATTAATTGTGGCTTCAACTTTTGTTATTGGTGCTTATTTAGGTTCTAAGCTTTCATTAAAGTTGTCCCCAGGAATGGTCAAACTGGTTTTTGGAGTTTTGCTTGCCTATGTTTCAATTCGTTTAATAATGTCAGGTTACACAGCAGTTAATTCAGATGAAGCATAAATTAAACTCAATCCTACTTAACAAAATAGAAGCAATTTATCCACGAATTGTAAGCTATCGCGAGTATTTGCACCAACATCCTGAATTATCGTTTCAAGAGTTTAACACGATGGAATTTGTTGCAGATAAATTAGCTCAATTAAAAATCCCATTTCAGAAGGAAGTTGCAGGTACAGGTATTGTTGGTTTAATAAAAGCAAGTCATCATAACGAAAACCAAAATTGTATCGGTCTAAGAGCCGATTTAGACGCTTTACCCATTCAAGAGGAGAATGACGTCCACTACAAATCGGTAAACGATGGAATCATGCATGCGTGCGGACATGATGTGCATACAGCTGTTTTACTTGGTGCAGCAGAAATACTCAATGAAATAAAAGAAGAACTTCCTCTTTCAATAAAATTAATTTTTCAACCAGGAGAAGAAACAAATCCAGGTGGAGCAAGTTTGATGATTGAAGCAGGTGTGCTAGAAAATCCGAAAGTGGAAAGAATGTATGGTTTACATGTATTCCCCGAGTTTGAAGCAGGTCACTTAGGACTTCGCTCTGGGTTATATATGGCCTCTAGCGATGAAATTCATGTTTCAATTCAAGGAATTGGTGGTCATGGGGCTTTACCAGAAAAATGTGTCAACCCACTGATGATAGGTGCTTCCTTTGTAATTCAAGCTAAAGAATTACTAGAATCAATTTGTCCCAAAGAAATTCCACATGTGTTAACATTTGGACGTTTTGAAGCATTAGGTTCAACGAATGTAGTGCCATCGACTTGTGAAATAAAAGGTACATTTCGCACAATGAATGAAGAATTGCGAGCCCTTGCGCATCATGAATTGAATGAAATATCAAAAAAGATTTCTTCTGATTACAATGGAAACATCAAATTAACAATTTCCAAGGGGTATCCGTTTTTAAAGAACGATGAAGATTTGACAGCTACATTACAAAAATATTTTGAAGATAATTTTGGAAACGATTTTGTTCACGATCTTCCAATTCGCATGACAGCTGAAGACTTTGCCTTTTACAGTCAAAAAATACCTGTTGTATTCTTTCGTTTGGGGGTTGCAAATAATAAGAAAGGAATCAATTATGGTGTTCATCATCCAAAATTTGATATTGATCAAAATGCAATAAAAACGGGTATTCAAGCAATGGTTTTAGCAGCTTTTAAATGAGATCCACTTTTATACTTTTTATTACCTTAATAATTTTGGTTTCTTGTTCCAAAGAAAAACAAGTTAATAAAAAGTTAGATGGAAATTGGAATGTAGATTTTTTGCAAGTACAAGATGGAGAAGGTTTTATGTATTTCGATTCGCTACCAAAAGGTTCTTTCACTTTTCTTTCAGATAAAAAAGTTATTAATGCTAATGTTTCATATCAATATCTAAATTTGAATGGATTCAGTATAAAAGACACTTTTAAAGTAAGCCAAGAAAACTATATTTTTAATTCAAAATTGGATCGGTTATTTTTTAATGATAATATGAATTCAATTAATGCTAGAATTATACTTTTAACTAAGAAATCAATGGAATTAGAATATTATGACATGAATAAATATAAGCTCGTAAGATTCATACTTTCAAAGGATTGACTTTTCAGTTTATTTTAATAAATTAATTTATTTATCTTTGCAAGAAAATCCAAATGCGTCAAAAATTATTAGCAATTTTTTTACTACTTTTCATCCCAAATTTACTTTTTTCGCAGGGATATAATAATCGTTGGTCCATTGAATTAAACCCTGGTGTATCGAATGCTGTAAAACCCTATACTCCAAAGTATTGGTCAAATACAGTTGGTCTATATCACATCTCGTCTGGTACACGATTCATGTTTAATAATAAATATGGATTGAAATGGGACATTGGTTTCGATAGAATTAGACACGACAAAACTAGTTTGTACAATAATTCAGGAGAAAGTAAACCATTTACCTCTCATTATGCAAGAACCTCCGTGCAATTTGTATTAGACGTAGGAAGACTTATGCAGTTTGAGAATTTTTCTGAAAGAACGAGTTTATTATTTCACACAGGAGGAGGAATGTCTTGGCTTTGGAGTAAAGTAAATCCCGATACTGATAAAATGGTAAACTTTATGTTTGGTTTAGCACCACAGTTTAAAGTTAACGAACGTTTTTCAATTACCACTGATGTCTCTTTTGTTTGGCACATTTATCAGCAATACACTTGGGACATGAACAACAGTGTATTTAATCGTGGTTTTGACGGCTTTTATGCAAACGGAACAGTTGGTCTAAATTTCTATTTAGGTAAATATGGTTCTCACATGGACTGGGCATTTACACCTTGTTTCCCCGATATGACTTATCTTGAGGTGGAAAATAAAAGTCTAGATAGCTTAAACAAACAATTACAATCAAATTTGCGTGATGATGATGGGGATGGTGTTGCAAATTTCATGGATGATGAAAAAGATACTCCAATCGGAAATGTTGTAAGTAGAAGAGGTGTAAGTCTCAAGAATATTGACACAGATGGAGATGGGGTTTCTGATCTAGTTGATAAATGTATAGACATCATAGGAACTTTTGAAAATGAAGGTTGTCCTCAAGATTTATTGTTAGCAATTAAAAATAATGAAAAGGATAGGGTTATAACGAATAATTCTAACGGTAATCCAAATAATTCAAACAGTTCAGGACAAAATGGTTCTGATTCATTACCAAACAATAATAACTTACAAGGAGCAGGAAATGGTAATAAAGATCCAAATGAATTATTGACAAATAACCAGAACGGTAACAATAATGGTGGTCAGAATGGTAATAACCAAAACGGCAACAATGGCGGTCAGAATGGTAATAACCAAAACGGCAACAATGGCGGTCAGAATGGTAACAACCAAAACGGCAATAATGGTGGTCAGAATGGTAACAACCAAAACGGCAATAATGGTGGTCAGAATGGTAATAACCAAAACGGCAATAATGGCGGTCAGAATGGCAACAACCAAAATGGCAATAATGGTGGTCAGAATGGCAACAACCAAAATGGCAACAATGTTGGTCAGAATGGTAATAACAATGGACAAGGTAATGGGAATAACCAATCCAACAATTCCAATCCAAATGTTGTTACAAGTAAAGAAGGTTTGACGAGTTTAGTTGATGTTCAGTTTTTGTTAAATGAATCCTCTATTCAAGCAAGTTTCAACCCTCTATTAAATGAAATAGTAGCTTTATTAAAAGCAAATCCAGGGTCTTCAATTGTTTTAGAAGGCCACACTGATATAACTGGAGAAGATGATTTCAATCAGTTACTATCACAAAAAAGAACAGAATCTTTGCGCAAGTATTTGGTGAGTCATGGAATTGACCCTAACCGTGTGCAAACTGGTTCATTTGGTGAAACAAAACCAAAGTTCTTGAATACTACTCCAAAAGGAAGAGCTTTGAATAGAAGAGTTGAGGTTTACTTTAAAAATTAAGCAAAAGATAGCTGACTATTTTATAATTTTAAATTGTTTGTTTCGGTAATTTAAAACTTACAAATCGAAATTGAGTGTTCGCAATCGTACCAGTAAAATATTTAAATATTGAAAATCAATAATTTAATCGAAGCGAGAGCTATTTTGTGAATATTACCGAACAATCTTCGGCCTTGAATTTCTTGGTTTTAGCAACTTAACTGAAACTGTTAATTTTTAAAATTTCTGCAAGAACATTTTTAAAAAATTTCAGTTTCAGAAAGGAGTTAAAATTGTTCGCTACGAGTTGTAAATATATGTTTAACAATAACTTGCGAACAAAAAGAAATTCAGAGCCTTGATTTTTTGATTCTTTTTCATCAAGGAAAAAGAATGGTAAATGAAAATATTAACTCAATTTGAGATTTTCATTAGGATTATAATTTTAAATATTGGTGGTAAGAAAGCGCACACTCAAAATCGAAATTAAATCGTTGCTTTTTAGATTGTAGCTTTCTTTGCTTACTAAATTATTTGTCTCGCAGAAAGTATTAACCTGAGTTCGATAGTAAAATCGGAATTCAGATTGTCATAAAAATCTGTTAGTCAAGGCGTTCACTTGAAGATTTAGCGGGCTAAA
>CALPMC020000061.1 GCA_943324565.2 Chitinophaga pinensis
CAGTTGCAGTTGTAGCTGCACCTGTATTTATTATGTAGCTAACATTATAACTTGTAGCTCCACTTACAGCACCCCAAGTAAATTGCACACTGCTTGTTGTGCTTGTGCCACAGTTTACGGTTGGGCTGAGATTTGGATTTACGGTTATTGACAATGTCGCTATCGTTGCACACGTAGGTGATGCAATCGAACTTGGAGTAAACGTATATGTTTGTGTGCCAACTGTACTTGTACTAATAACGGATGGTGACCACGTTCCTGATATACTGTTGTTAGATGGAGTTGGTAATGTGCCTGGTGTAGCATTTTGACAATATGGACCAACCTGTGTAAACGTCGGTGTAGTCGGTGCATTAATCGTTATGTCCATCGTCGCAGTAGTTGCACACGTAGGTGATGCAATCGAACTTGGAGTAAACGTATACGTTTGTGTGCCAACTGTACTTGTACTAATAACGGATGGTGACCACGTTCCTGATATACTGTTGTTAGATGGAGTTGGTAATGTACCTGGTGTAGCATTTTGACAATATGGACCAACTTGTGTAAACGTCGGTGTTGTTGGGGTACTAATAGTATAAACAAGCGTTTCAACAATAGGACAACCACAACTTGATAATCCAACATAAATTGAACCAGTGGCTGAGGTTGTATTTATGGTAACAATTCGAGTCGTTGGGTTCCAGGAAGTTACGTAGGAAGGGTTGCTAACACCAACAATTGGTTGATAAGTTGTCCCACCATCAATACTAATTGAATAAATATCTTGAGCTGGACAACTACCTAAACCGAATTGTAAATCAACAATTGCCCCTGGACAAAAAGAATAGGTTTGATAGTTGTATGCAACCATCGCATTTTGAGAGCGGGCAACATTACCAAGTAAAATAACAAGAATTCCAATTGCTAAAACTGGGTTAAAAAGAATTCTATTTAAAGAGGTCGAAAGTTGATTTTTAAAACTAAAAGTGTTTCTAAAGTTTGAAAGTGCATTTGAATAACCTAAAAATAATCGTGAAGAAAATTTAATTGTCGATTTATTTACAGAAACAAGGGGATTTTCATGCTTGTTTTTATTAAAAAATTGACCACAAAATGTCATAGGCAAAAAGCCTAGTTTTTCAATAAAAACCAATACGTACCTTAATACATTGAGCATCAACAAAGAGATTATAGTTCTTTCGTTTATTGTTTAGTCATAAAATAGCAGGTAAATATATTAAAATTTCTTAACAGAAAATAACATACCATACAAACTTCATAACGAATTAATGGAGTTTAGGTTGCGCTTTGTTGAGATTCTTGATTCTTGATTCTTGATTCTTGATTCTTGATTTTGAATATTTGATTCAAAAAACGGATAATTTCTTTTACATTAAGATTACGCAATTCTGATTAAAATCAGGTTTACACTACAAACAATATTTTGAAGTTCGGTTATTTTGAACAAATTCTACTACAAATCAAGATAAAAAATCCTTACCATTTCGCTCATAGTTTCAAACTGGAAATCAGCCAATGCTAGTTTGGGGTTTGGGAAATGTGTTTTTTCGGGAATACAAACTACTTTCATTTTTGCAGCAAGCCCAGAAATCACTCCGTTTAATGAATCTTCAATTACCAGACATTTTGTTGGATGAACAGCTAATTTTTGAGAAACGGTTAAATATACTGCAGGATGGGGTTTACCATAATCTTCCGTTTCTGCTGAGTGGGTAAAATCAAAGAAATCTGCAATTGCTAATTCTTTGAGCACAATTCTAATCAACCGTGAAGAAGAAGAAGTTGCTAATCCTATTCTTATTCCTTTTGATTTCAAAAAAGTTAAAGTTTCAATAACGCCAGGAAGTGGTTGTGCATTTGCGGTAATCAATTCTTCCATTTTAGAAATGATTTTTTCCTGAATAGCTTCTTCGTCTTCAATCCCCCAAGATTCGTGTAGGTTCCAAAAGTGAATGACTTCATCAATTCTTAAACCAACCGTCTTTTGAAAATCTGATTTTTGAAGTGTTGAACCTAATTCAGAAAAAACGGCTTCCATCGCAATTTTCCACAAGGGTTCAGAATCAATTAAGACACCGTCCATGTCAAAAATTACAGCCTCAAAATCAGTTATTTTTAAACTCATTTTTTAAGAGAAATTCGATACAACTTTTGCTTACCAAGCACTTTTTGGAATTCATTGGCGACATAAATTTGATCGTCTTTGATTACAGTTAATGCCTCTTTTTGATTGTACTCGTTATACTTATATTGCTTAACTAAAGTAAATTTTCCATCGCTAAAAAGGTATTTCAAAACACGATTATAGGTTGTCAAATAAAAATAACCAAAGGCGAAATCACCACCAGTTACACTGTCAAACATCCAACCTTTTGAGCCAATTTTTATGGAATACTCTTTTTTAAGAATAGTGTGTTTATTTTCCTGAAATTTAACACGATACACATTCGAAATACCGTCAAATGGATCCGTTCTATTTTTAGTAAAAAGCCATAGAAATCCATCTGCAAAAACCATACATTCTGTATCAAAATTCAGTGCCTCTTTTTCAGGTGGGAATGACTTTTGGTCACCGTATTCAATGGTCATAAACTCAGAGTTAATTGTGTCTTTAACCAAAGCGTCCTTCCAGGAAACACGAATAATTGAAAGGTTCTTTCGCTTGTTTTCATTGTTTCCGAAATTACCAATATAAAGGTATTTCCCGTCCAAAGTAATATCTTCCCAATCGGTATTTTTGACATCTTTAACAACAACTCGTTTTAGAATTGAACCTGTATTTGGATTTAAAAAATAAAGCATTGGGCCATTACCTCCATCATTGTGTGCAACAAGTAAAGAATCATTGATAAATTGAATACCAGAAATTTCTTTTAACTCATCTGAAAGAAGGATTGATTTTTGGGAATAAACAAAGAAAGTGAAGAAACTAAACAAGAAAACGAATCCATTTTTCATAAGTCAGTTAAGTTAATCAATTAGTAAACGGACTTTTTCTATTTTTCGATCACTAACTTCTTCAATAATAAATTTATAATTTCCAATTCGTAGCGTTGTATTCTGTTCAGGAATCTTTTCCAAATGAAAAATCATCAATCCAGCCAAAGTTTCATACTCGTTTGATTCTTGGAGTTCTAAATTGTATGTTTCATTCAAATAATCGATATCAACTCGAGCTGAAAAAAGAAATTCTTTGTCATTGATGCGCTCTTCAATCCAATCATCATTATCATGCTCGTCCTCTATTTCACCAAAAATTTCTTCTATTACGTCTTCCAAGGTTATAATTCCTGCGGTTCCACCATATTCATCAGTTACAACGGCTAAACTTCCTGCTTGTTTCGTGAATTTCTCTAACAATTCTTTTCCTGAAATAACTGTTGGGACAAAACTAATAGGTTTCAACACTTGCTTTATTGAAAGAGGGCGTGTAAACAAGTCATAAGAATGCACGTAACCAATTATATTATCAATCGAATCTCGATAAACAATAATCTTTGAAAGTCCTTTATTTATAAACAGCTTTTGCACCACATCTAATTCTTCATCAATATCAACGGCGATTATTTCGGTTCTAGGAACCATACAATCGCGTGCTTTGACATTCGAAAAATCAAGGGCATTTCTTAAAATTAGCATTTCATTGCTGAATTCTTGCTCTGCTTTTATACGCGAGGATAAATCATCGACATAATGCTCCAAATCTACTTTTGAAAAAACTTTATCTGAATTTTGGTTTTGAATTCCAAATAATCTTAGTATCAAATTACTAAATAATAGAATTACTTGTGTTGGAAGATATAAAATCCAAAAAATAATCAAAAGCACCAAACTTCCAACATTCAAAAAATTATTGGGATTAATATGCACAATTGCTTTAGGAAGGAATTCGGCTGTTACCAGTACCAACAAAGTTGAGAGCAATGTTTGAAGAATCAGAACAGATGCATTATTGGTAATTCCCCAATCTAAAATTACTGGGTTAAGGATACTTGCTGCTGAAATACCATATACTACTAATGCGATATTATTACCTAATAAAAGCATCGCTAAAAGCGTAGTGTCTTTTTTATATAAAACAGAAAGTATTTTTCCTTGAAAAGTATTTTGTTTAATTTGAACTTCTATTTTCAGGCGGTTAGATGCTAAATAAGCAAGTTCCATTCCTGAAAAAAAAGCTGATAGAAGCAATGATGTAAAAACTAATAAATAATCAAAACTCATGCTTTTGTCGGCTTAGAATTAAATAACATCATATCCAATATCTTTTCTAAAAAATGCGTTTTCAAACTGAATTTTTGATATGGACTCATAACTTTTTTCAATTGCAACTTCAATGTTTTTACCATAAGAACTTACCGCCAAAACTCGACCACCGGCTGTAAGAACAGAGGGGCCGTCAGAAACAGTTCCTGCATGAAAAACAAGGCTATCCACAATTCCATTCAAACCATAGATTTGTTTTCCATTTTCATAAGCTTCAGGATAACCACCTGAAACCATCATTACGGTTGCAACACTTTTATCAATAAATTGAATATCTCTTTCTGATAAAGTATTGGTTGCAACGCCTTCAAACAAGTCAATGATGTCAGATTTTAATCGCGGAATCACAACTTCTGTTTCTGGGTCGCCCATTCTACAATTATATTCAATTACATACGGATCACCTTTTACACTTATTAAGCCAAAGAAAATAAATCCCTTGTAGTCGATACCTTCTGACTTCAAACCTTTAACAGTTGGAACGATAATGCGATTATGAACTTTATCCATAAAAGCAGCATCAGCAAATGGCACTGGAGACACAGCACCCATTCCACCTGTATTCAAACCTGTATCGCCCTCCCCTATTCTTTTATAATCTTTTGCTTCAGGTAATAATTTAAAAGAATCGCCATCGGTAATTACGAAAACTGAAAGTTCAATGCCTGCTAAAAATTGTTCAATCACAACCTTCGCACTTGCTTTACCGAATTTTTGATGCTCCAACATACTTCTTAACTCAAGCTCTGCTTCGTCGAGATCTTTCAAAATCAAAACACCTTTTCCAGCAGCTAATCCATCAGCTTTAAGAACGTAAGGAGCTTTCATGTTGCGCAAAAACTTGATTCCGTCTTCAATTGTTTCTGCTGTAAAAGTTCCATATTTCGCCGTTGGAATACTGTGTCGGTTCATAAATGCTTTTGCGAAATCTTTACTTCCTTCTAATTGTGCCCCAATTTTACTTGGACCAATTAATGCAATTTTTCGCAATTTTTCATCTGCTTTAAAGAAGTCGTAAATTCCATTCACAAGCGGTTCTTCAGGACCTACAACAACCATTTCGATGGCATTAGCAAGAACAAATTCTTTGATTGCTTGAAAATCAATTGGAGAAAGCGCAACATTTTTTCCGAACTGTCGCGTACCTGCGTTTCCAGGAGCGATAAACAATTCATCTAAAATAGAACTTTGAGCAATTTTCCAAGCTAAAGCATGTTCTCTACCTCCCGATCCTAACAATAATATTTTCATGAACAGTGACTTAAAATAGAATTAAAAATTGCCAAACCATCCGTATTTACCAAAACTGGATCTGCTGCTCTTTCTGGATGTGGCATCATTCCAAAAACGTTTTTGGTTTTATTAGTTATTCCAGCAATATTCAAAAGCGAACCATTCGGATTACTTGCTTCATTCGTATTTCCTGACTCGTCGCAATAGCTAAATAAGATTTGGTCATTATCTTGTAAAGATTTTAAAGTGGTTTCAGAAGCATGAAATCTACCTTCACCATGCGCAATCGGAATTTTAAATACAGCACTTGAATCTAAATCTTTTGTGATTGCTGCACTGGAAGATACCGCTTTAAGAATTACATTTTTACAAATAAATCGTTGATTATTATTGTGTAAAAGCGCACCTTCTAAAAGACCAGATTCTGTTAGAATTTGAAAACCATTACAGATTCCCATAACATAACCACCTTTGTTAGCATGATTAATAACCTCAGTCATAATTGGTGAGAATTTTGCAATTGCACCAGATCTTAAATAATCTCCGTAAGAAAATCCCCCTGGTAAAACAACCATGTCTACACCTTGTAAATCAGTGTCTTTATGCCATAGACTAACGACTTCCTTACCTAATAAATCTTGTAAAACATAAACCATGTCTTGGTCACAATTAGAGCCCGGGAAAGTAACAATTCCAAATTTCATCTTCGTTTTTTAAATATTGTTCAAAATTAATCAAATTAAAAGCTGTGGTGGGGGGAGAAAATAAAAAATTTCAACACTGAATAAAGCATTGTTAAGTAAAATACAACTGAGGAAACTATTCCATAATTTTTGTGGTAAAAAGAATAACTTAACAATATTGAAAGTGGGATCATTAACAAGCTAAATCGCTCTATCTGCTTAAAAAATAAAAAATCCACAACTCCTAGAAAAATAGCAAGAATTATTAATACCCATATTATCTGAATTTGCTTTTTTAAACGTATTGAAGATTTTTGCAAACGAGCGCTCAAACTAAATATACTTAATGTTAATAAAACAGCAAATACTACCATTGAAACTATAAAATCCGTTTGTAGTTGTGAATTGGTCTTATCATCTAAAATCATCCAATTAATTTCAGTATTGGAAGTCCAGACATAAACTAGTGCAAAAATAATTGGTGTGCCAAATCCAAAAATACACAGAAACGTTTCCCGAAGATAAAAAGGACGAATTATCAAAACCATTGTGATAATAAATGGAAGTGAAATTAACAATGGTGGAAAAAATGTTGCTGCAACACCTGCAAACAAAGCACCATTAAAAACTTGCGCTCTTCCGTCTATGTTTTGTTTTAATTTAAAAAATTGATATAACATCAAAATAATAAAGGTATGCGCAATTAATGAGCCATTCAAACTGTAAAATGAGTGATAAAAACTCATCGTCACTACATACAAAAGCGATACGATGTAAGCATTTTTATCAAAAAACTCATTGATATTAATTAATATATTTAATCCAACGGCATTCACTAAAATTAGAAATGCGCTTATTAGACTAAAAATAGTAACGTCCAATGTTTTGATATTCCAAAGTCCTAAATTTACTTCAACAGATGGTAAATAATACCCAGTATGGTAATTCAGAAAGAAGTAAATAGTAATTATTACGGGTAGAAGAAATAGAACTCCAATTCTGTTCTCTAAAAATAGACGAATCATACTGCGAAAATATTCATTATTCAGGTGCAGAAGGAGAAATTGTGAATAACTCCAATGAATTGTTTAAACATGGGATTAATATTCTTTAAAATTATTAATTCAGTTATAGCTATTTCATCAAAAATTTTACCTTTGCTATCCTAATTTTAAAGGTAAAAAAATAAATATTCGACTATGTCAAAGGAAAGAAATAGATATTCAGACACAGATCTTGAGGAGTTCAAAGTATTAATCAACAATAAATTGAAAGAAGCTCATGAAGATTATACATTATTGATTGGTTCACTTTCACACAATGACGACCACGGAACGGACGATACCGGAAGAACATTTAATATGATGGAAGATGGATCAGAAACATTATCAAGAGAAGAAGTAGCTCAATTAGCTGCAAGACAAGAAAAGTTTATTCAAAGTTTACAAGCTGCTTTAATGCGTATTGAAAACAAAACTTATGGAGTTTGTCGAGTAAATGGAACTTTGATACCAAAAGAAAGATTGCGTTTAGTGCCACATGCAACAATGAGTATCGACGCTAAAAACGCTCAAAAATAATTAGTGAAAAAAAAGCTAATAATAGTTGGACTTGTTATTTTGACACTTTTGATTTTAGATCAAATAGTTAAAATTTATATCAAAACATCTTTTGACTCCGACGAGGTGAAATATGTTCTTGGTAATTGGTTTGCATTACATTATATTGAAAATCAGGGAATGGCTTTCGGAACTACTTTCGGTTCTGAAATGTGGCACAAACTTGCGTTGAGTTTGTTTCGTGTAGTTGCCATTTTTGCCTTAGCTTACTACATTTTTACAGAAGCAAAAAAAGGAGCTAAGATGGAATTTTTAGTTGCTGTTGGTTTTGTTTTCGCTGGAGCTACAGGTAATCTTCTTGACTCCATGTTTTACGATTTCTATTTTCCTTTTAATCCTTGTGAAGGATTCAATCAACTTCAGGGTTCTGGTATAAAAATGAATTGCACTGATTATGGTTTTACCTATCCAGTTGAAGTGCGTCACAAAGGTTTCCTTTTTGGAAATGTGGTAGATATGTTTCAGTTTGACGTAAATTGGCCGAAATGGGTTCCTTATGTTGGTGGTAATCAGATTTTTCCAGCAATTTGGAATGTTGCCGATGCATGCATTACTCTTGGTATTTTCACCATTATTCTTCGTCAAAAAGTTTATTTCCCAAAGAAAAAAGAAGAAGAAGCATAATTATTTCCTAGGCAAAACAAGAACTTTTCTTTTTAAAAATCATCTTGTAAATATTATTTATAAATACTCTAACCGAAAATTTCAAATTAAATTTTCGGTTATAATCGAGTATTTTGACTTAAATTTTCGGTTATAATCGAAAAAAATGACTTAAATTTTCGGTTATATTAAAAAAAGAACTAACTTTGATTAAAATTTAAGATGATAAATCGAGCAAATAACCTTCAATTCAAACAATGGATGTTTCGAGGAAAAGTCCTAATTTTAATTGGTTCTCGCCAAGTTGGAAAAACAACTTTAATCTCGGAAATCAGCAAAAATTTTGCTCAAGAAGATGTATTGTTTGTCAACTGTGACGAATCAGATGTTAGAGCTGTTCTAGAGAATAGTTCTTCCACAGCACTTAAAGCTTTTATTGGTTCAAAAAAACTATTTATTATCGATGAAGCTCAGCGTGTTAAGGGTATTGGTTTGACCTTGAAACTAATTGCTGATACCTTAAAAGAGGTGCAAGTAATTGCTACTGGATCCTCCGCTTTTGATCTTCGAAACGAATTGGAAGAACCGCTAACTGGTCGAAAAATTGTTATTGAATTATTCCCAATTTCAACGCAAGAAATGGTGAATCACACTTCTTATTTAGAAGAAAAAAGAATGCTTGAACAGCGTATGATTTACGGCATGTATCCTGAAATAATCAACAATCCAACAGATGCCAAAAAACTTCTAAAAGAATTGAGCGACAGCTATTTGTTTAAAGATATTTTATCATACAAAGATATACGCCAACCTGATGCCTTGCGGAAACTTTTAACTGCTTTGTCACTTCAAGTGGGAAGTGAAGTTTCATACAACGAGATCGGCAACTTAATCGGTTTGGATAAAGAAACCGTTGAACGCTATATCGATCTATTAGAAAAATCATTCGTTGTTTTCCGATTAACGTCATTGAGTAGAAACGGAAGAAATGAGCTTAAAAAAAGTCGTAAAATATACTTTTATGATAATGGTGTTAGAAATGCAGTCATCAATAATTTCAACCCCTTAAGTTTGCGTGCTGATGTGGGCGATTTGTGGGAAAATTTTATGATTTCAGAACGACGAAAAACCTTACACTACAACCAGATTTTCACGAATACCTATTTCTGGAGAACGCATACGCAACAAGAAATTGACTACATCGAAGAACGCGAAGGAAAACTTTTTACTTATGAATTTAAGTGGAGTGAAAAGAAAAAAGCTAAACTTCCTAGATTATTCGCTGAATTGTATCCAGAAAATGAATTTGAACTAATCAATTCTAAAAACTATATGGAAAATTTTGTGCTTGTATAATAAAGGAAAATCAGCGCCCGCCGAAAATGGAACTACCCACTCGAACTATTGTACTCCCCTCCTCTATTGCAAGCTGGTAATCACCACTCATTCCCATCGAAATTTCTTTGAATGAATCATCGTTTTGGAAAAATGTACTTTTCAATTTTGAAAAAAATTCTTTCAACTGTGAAAACTCAGCTCTTACAATTGAATCGTCAACGGTAAAGGAAGCCATTCCCATGACGCCAACAACTTGTATGTTTTTAAAGGATGTATACTCTTCAGAATTTAAAAGATGATTTGCTTCTTCGTAATCTAACCCAAATTTTGTTTCTTCCTTTGCGATATAAAATTGAAGTAAAACTGAAATAACACGTTGATGTTTTGCTCCTTGTTTATTGATTTCAGCCAATAATTTTAAACTATCAACAGAATGGATCAAATGAACGTAAGGAGCTATATATTTTACTTTATTGGTTTGTAAATGACCAATTAAATGCCATTGAATATCTTTAGGAAGTACTTCCCATTTTTCCGTCATTTCTTGAACTTTATTTTCTCCGAAATGCCTTTGGCCAGCTTGATAAGCCTCCACTAAATCAGCAACAGGTTTTGTTTTTGAAACAGCAACTAAACAGACATTTGCAGGAATCGATTTTTGAATTTCAGCTAATTTTTCAGTGATCATTCGTTTATGGAATAGATTGTTAAACCACTTCTTAATTTCGGCTCAACCCAAGTGGATTTTGGTGGCATGTTCAATCCGTGGTCAGCAACTCTTTTTACCTGTTCAATTGTAGCTGGAAACAAAACAAAGCCTACTTGAAATTTTCCTGATTCTATTTTTTGTTCCATCGACTGAAGCGATTCATTACCAGGCACAAATTCAATTTGGTCACTCAATTTCAAATCTTCAATTCCTAAAATTGGGGTAAGAATCAATTCTGTCAACAAATCAGAGTCTAATGATTTCACTGGATGTTCATTTTCGATTAAGTAGTCAAAAGGAATAAACTGAAACCATCTATTTTTTAAACAAATATGTATCTGATGATTTTCAGCTGGATGGCATGCTCCGTCTATTTGAGTCAATGTTCCAAGTGCTTTCAATGCATGCAAAAAACTTGCTTCTTCGTAACCATTTAATGTTTTTACTAAGCGATTGAATTCAAGGATTTTTAATTTATTCTCTTCTACAAAAAAGGAAAGGAAATACTTAGCGCTTTCATTTACGTTACCATTTCTCTTTTCAAGCTCATCAAATAATCGTACAGAAGAAGCTGAACGGTGATGACCATCAGCAATATAAGTTGCTTCAATTGCTTCAAATGCATTTTTAAGAACTAAGGTGTTGTTTTCTGACAAAACCCATAACTCATGTTTAATACAATCAGTCGTTGTGAATTCATATTCTGGTCGAGCTACAGTTAATTGAAAAAGTAATTGTTCTAACTGTTCGTTACCTTGATAAGAAAGTAAAACTGGCTCAGCATTGAACCCTACGACATCCAAATAATTAGTAAACATTGTTTCGCGTGAAGTTAGAGTTGCTTCGTGCTTTTTAATTTTATCTGACTTATATTCTTCAACACTTGCACCAGCAATAATTCCAGTAAAAGCGTATCCATTTTTTGTTTGTCTGTAAATATAAATTCTTGCTGTTTCTTCTTGTATTAAAATTCCATTTTCCACAAATTCGTCATAACGCTTTTTGACTTGTTGGAAGCGCTCCATTGAATTTGCGTTTGTTTTAATATCATTCCCAAATTCAGGATTGATAATATGTAAAAATGTAAATGGATTGTCTTCTAATTTAGCTTTTAGCACATTCTTTTTGTACGAATAATAGGGTCTTGTTGCAACTAAATGTACTTTATCTCTTACTGGACGAACTGCTTTAAAAGGAGCTATTTCAGCCATACTATTAGAATTTATAACTCAAACCAAAACTTGGTAGAATTGGGAATTGATATATTTCTTCTCCTGTTACACGATTCACATAGAAAATATTATTCCTTCCATAAACATTAGTAACACTTGCAATTAACTCCATTGTCGTTTTGTTTTTAAACTTAACTTGCTTTTTGAAGGTAATATCCAAGCGGTGATAAGCGGGTAATCGTTGGCTATTAAAAGATCCTAGTAGCGTAGCTGTTGATGAAGGATTATTGGTTACGTAATCTGTAGTAACACCGCCTTGGAAAGTTTCAGCTTGATAAAAACCAGCATTTGGAGTAAATGGCAAACCAGAACCAAGATTCCATCTAACGTTAAACTCATAATCTTTTTTCTTTCCAAAAAGGTATGAACCTACCAAATTGATGTTGTGACGTCTGTCAAAAACAGGGAAGTACTCTTGAAAACCATCCCAACGTGTATTTTTACCTAAAGAGTAAACACCCCATAAAAACCAGCGGTCTTTGTTATATTTAACTAAGAAATCGACACCATATGATTGACCCGATTCAAGAATAAAGTCTTTTTTGAAAACATCATCAATTTGTTCAAATTGCGCAACGTCTTCGTATAATTTATTTTGGTTGATATTACTCAATTGTGAGAAATATTTGTAATATCCTTCAACATTAACAGAAATGTTTTTTCCTAAGTCATATTCAAAACCAAGAATCGCATGCCAAGCATATTGCAATCCGTTTTTGGTATCTTTCATTTGTTGAAATTCATTGATAAATTGTTCTTGAACATTTGTTGGAGCTGACAACAAACCATTGAATAAATTCACAACATCTTTATCTGAAGAGGCTGAAGTAAAGTTTTGAGAGAATCTTCCACCTGAGAATTTGAATCGTAAATTTTCGTTAGCATTATATTTCAAACCTAATCGTGGTTCTGGAGAAATGGTATTCAAAGAAGCATAAACTTGCACACGCATTCCAGCTTGAATCACCCAACGATTGGTCACTTTTCTGTAGTTAAAATACGTTCCAATTTCTGTAGTAAAGTTATTAGCTTCAATTTTTCGTTTCGCTTCATTATAAGTGACAAATTGAGTGTTGAATCCGCTTAAATTGAAACCGTAATTCATTTCACTTTCATTTTTCAAAAAGACGCTAAAATCAAAACCAAGGTCAAATCCACCAATTTTTGAATAACGTGGTTCTAAAGCTGTTTCTGCAAATGTTGTTTGGAAATTACTTCCGTTTACGTGTCCACGAATAAAGATTGGGGAACCACTTGGTACCATTAAAAAGTTGATTCCTCCACCTGATGCATCCCAATTTAAATCTGCAACAGAATAATTTACACTATCTTGATTATGAAAACCAAAAGCGCTAAATTTTGTGCCTCCGTCGGCTGTAAATGTAACTTTCCCGTATAAATCTGTGAAATTAAAAGGTAATCCGTTTCCATCATTTATTCTTGGATAGAGCGACTTTGAAGTATAATCAAGTAAGCTGTGTTTAGCTGAAAAAATATAAGAACCTGCTCTTGGAGAACCATCTTTAGTTTTTTTACCAATCGGTCCTTCAAGCACTAATTTTGCTAAAAATGGAGAAGCTGAAACTTTACCTCCAAATTCTTGTCTATTTCCATCACGGTATGTAATATCCATTACTGATGAAATTCTACCACCATACTTAGATTCAAAACCACCCGTGTAAATGTCGACGTTTTTAACTAATTCTGTTTCAAAAATTGAGAAGAAACCAATCGAGTGAAAAGGATTGTAAACAGTCATCCCATCTAATAAAACTTTATTTTGAATTGGTGTACCCCCTCTCACATACAACTGTCCACCTTGGTCACCTGTTGTTACAACTCCGGGAGTTACACTAAACGCACCAACTATATCATTTTCAGCGCCATAACTTGGAATTCTTTCAAGACCTTTTTGATCTAATTTTAGTTTTGAAATTCCTATTTCTGTTCTTTTTGTTTTACTATCAGCTGATACCTTAACTTCTTCGAATTCTTTTACGTTTTCTCTGACCACTAATTCAAACTTTAAATCGTAAATCTTTTTTCCATCTTTAATTTCAACATTCGAATAAATGGTCTCAAATTTGAAATTATCAACCTTCAAAATGTATTTACCTTTCGCTAATTTTGGAATGGAGAAAAACCCATTTAAATCAGTTACTGCACCTGCAATTATTGAACTATCTAATTTTAGAACTTTAATTTTCTCAAAGCTCATAGGTTCACCATTTGATTTATCGTAAATAAAACCACGTATTGTGTTGTCCTGAGAAAAACTTGTAAATGTTAGAAATACAAGTGTAAATAATGTATAAAATCTATGCATTTGTTTGATTATAGTTCCCGAAATTAAGTAAATGAAATTAGATGGTTGACAATATTCGATTATGATTTTAATCTTTAACAATTCGATAGGTCTTTATTCCTGTGAAGCCTTCAATATTTACAAAATAATTGCCCGAAGAAAATTTTGATAAATCCATAGAAATTGTTGCATCTTGGGATTCAAGGGTTAAAATTTGTCTTCCACTCAAGTCTAACAAGGTATATGTTGCCAATTTGCCACTTAAATTACTTATTGTCAACAAGTTTGAAACAGGATTCGGAAATAATTTAAAAGAAATTATATTTTCATCAATTCCAACACCACCATTTGAATAAGCGTAAGGTGCACTTGTTATACAACCGTATTGATACGTTACCTTAACCGTGTAATTTCCATCTTGTGTGGCAGTAAAGGACTGGCTTGTAGCATTATTTATGGGTGCGTTGTTATAATACCATTGATAACTTACTCCAGTAGTTGAAGCTGTTAATACTGCTCCGTTTGCTGTTATGGAAACCGCAGCGACACTCGGACAAGTGGTTACGCCTGTAGTACCTGTTGTTGAGCTTAATGCTGTTTGAAATGAAGTGTAAGCTTCGCAATTATCGTTTAGAATAAAATCTAACCATGGATCTAGAATTGTGTACGTCAATAATTGCTGTTGTGCTCTATCAATTGAAATATTAGGAGAAGAAGTACTTTCACCAAAATCACAATTGAAATTTGTTTGTGCGTAATAACAATGGCCTCCACCTGTAATATTTACAAAGTTTTTACATGAACTTACTAATCCATTATAAATAGGTATATGATGTTCTGCGGCTGGCGTTACTCCATCTGCTGTTCCTGAAAAAATCAAAGCGGGAACTGTGATATTTGGCGCCGCCAAGGTTGCTGCAGGGTCTGTTTCTGCTGGAGCTAAACCAACAATCCCAACGATATTTGAATTGTTTGCTGCGGCTAACATTGTAGCTCCTCCACCCATTGAGTGGCCCATGATTAGTGCTTTTTGTGCTACTTTACCATTGAAAATAGAACTAGCATTCGTATTCAATGCTAACATTTTCTCTGCAACTTGACGTAAATCGGTTCCAAAATCTCCATGACTAGGGCTAGGTATCAATCCACCTTCTGTTCTTGGAAATGCCAAAATATATCCTTTCGCTGCATATCGTTGCCAAATATTTGAATAAGCATCCCACGACATTGCAAATCCATGACCAAAGGTTATAACAGGAAATTGACCAGCGACAAGCGCAACATTATCACCAGCTGTCGCAGCCGGGTAATAAATTTCAGTTTGAATTTGTCTTCCAGCACCTCCACCAGATCCAAAACCTCCTGTTCTAGCAGGATCGTTAAAGGTTATTGTTGTATGTCCAACTTGATATTGTGAGAATATACTGAAGGTAAAACTACATGTAAGTACAATAAAAAAATATTTCATGTTTTTAATTTTTGAGTTTCTAAAGATAATAGTTTTCTGTTATTAATTGAAAATTAACTCATTGCCCAATTGCTTCGATCTAAACTTCGATATTGAATGGCTTCTGCAACGTGTTGAGCTTTAATCCATTCCGAAGCTTCTAAATCGGCAATTGTTCTAGCAACTTTTAAAATTCGATCATAAGCTCGGGCTGATAAGCCCATTTTTTCCATTGCATTCTTCAAAATCTTTTGACTTGATTCATCGACTTTACAGTGAATATCAAACTCATTTTTAGACATTTGCGCGTTGCAATGAATTCCTTCGTGTAATTGATAGCGACTTTTTTGAAGATTTCTTGCTTTCTCCACCCTCGCTCTAATTTCTTTACTTCCTTCTGCAGGAACATCATTCGATAATTCATCAAAAGAAACAGGGGTAACTTCTACATGAATATCAATTCGATCTAAAAGTGGCCCTGAAATTTTGTTCAAGTATTTCTGCACCACACCTGGACCGCAAACACATTCTTTTTCAGGGTGATTATAATATCCACATGGACAAGGATTCATAGCCGCAACCAACATAAAACCTGCAGGATAATCGATTGAGAATTTTGCGCGAGAAATATTCACAACTCGATCTTCTAAAGGTTGACGCATAACCTCTAATACTTGTCGTTTGTATTCAGGAAGTTCATCCAAAAACAAAACGCCATTATGTGCCAATGAAATTTCACCCGGCAAAGGATAACTTCCGCCTCCAATTAAACCAATGTCTGAAATCGTGTGATGCGGTTTTCGAAAAGGACGTTGCGTTATCAATCCAACTTGCCCTTTCACTTTTCCTGCAACGCTGTGAATTTTGGTTGTTTCCAATGCTTCGTCCATACTCATTGGCGGAAGAATAGTTGAAAGACGTTTGGCTAACATTGATTTTCCAGCACCAGGAGGTCCGATTAAAATTACATTATGCCCACCAGCAGCAGCGATTTCAAAGGCACGTTTAATATTCATTTGTCCTTTTACATCGCGGAAATCAACATCGCAATTATCGATTAAGTACTCAAACTTCTTTAAGACATCAATCTCTGTTTTTTGCATTGTATTTTCCTCTTGATTAAAAAACGCAATCACTTCGGTTAACTTTTCGGCACCATAAACCTCTAAATCATTAACAACAGCAGCTTCTTGTGCATTTGCTTTTGGAACAATAATTCCTTTGAAACCTTCTTGTTTCGCTTGTAAAGCTATTGGCAAAATTCCTTTAGTCGCTTGAATCGAGCCATCCAAAGATAACTCACCAATGAGTAAATATTTATCTAACAAATCAATTTGAACTTGGTCGCTAACGGCTAAAATTCCAATTGCGATGGGTAAATCGAAAACAGAACCTTCTTTACGAATATCGGCAGGAGCCATGTTTACCGTTATTTCCTTTCCTGGAAATTTCAAATCATTGTTCTTAAAAGCGGCCTTAATTCGTTGCTGACTTTCTTTCACTGCGCTATCAGGTAAACCGACCAAATAAAAATTGACACCGATACCTAAATTTACTTCTACAGTAATAGTGGTTGCATTGATACCAAACACAGTACTGGAGTAGGTTTTAACTAACATTTCACTTACGTTTTTATTGTTTATTTACATTAAGTTAGTGAAATAGTTGATTTCGCACAAGAAAAAAGATTAAAATTTTGGATTATTTTTGGTTAATAATTAATCGTTTTAATAAAATTAATTGTGAATTTCTTCAGGTTAAAGTCAAGAATGCTTCCTTCGATTTAAGATTTACCTTAAACCTTCTTCGAGTTGGAAACTTTATTATCCAAGGCGGAATTAAAAGTTAAGAATCCCTCACTTTGAGTTAAGACACACCACAATTTCGTTCGAGTTAAAAATCCAAATTCAACATTAAAAATTAAACATATAAAATTAAGAATCAAGCATCAATTATGGTGGACTCAGGAAAATAAGGCTAGGATTTTGATTAACTGTTATTTTTGGCAAAACTTTCAATGTAGTTCCCTTTATTCTTATTCCATAGTGACCAGCCCAAAACTCTCCATCTTCTCCACCATGTTGAATCTTAACCTTTCGGAGACCTGCAGGATAATTATTGAATGTATTAGAGGTTGTTACCCATGAAGGATAAAAACTATTGACACTTGAAAAATTGGAAATATTAAAAATTGTGTTTGAAATTGGATTAGCAAATCCTGACAATGGATTGTTCGAATTATTTTGAAGTTCAATTCTACAACCATAAACATCTATTGAGGTTGCCACTGTCGTACAACCTCCGTATGAACAAAAACTAGCATAATCATCTTTAAAATAAACTTCGGGGATGGCATCAAGCTCACTTGTTGGATAACCTAGAGAACTTAAGTCAATTATTTGTGATTTTAATGCCGTTCCATATGAAGTTACAAAGCAAGGATCAGAAACGGTTGACCAACCATCTCCTCCATTTAATTCAATAGTCCAAGCGTTTAAACCATTACTACCATTTGGGTTTTCAACCCAATTGCCATCCCAAACACAACCATAAGCATCCGTTACACTAACTACTTCATATGATGTTGATGTTGCTGGGCTTACTGATATCGTTGAACCTGCAGTTAAGTTGTTTACCGTAGTATTAATTCCCCCAGTAGGTTTGTATATGAGACTGTAAGGTGCAGCACCATTGATTGGAGTAAATGTTAAATTTGCTTGTACTCCTGAACAAATGGTTTGAGTACCAATTAAAGCAGCTTTGAATGAGTTACAGCATGCATTAGTAAATAATACATTATAATTTACAGGATCCGAAGCTGCAGAAAATCCACTATTGATGCAAGTTGTAATTAGTTGATAATAAGTAGTACTTGTTGCGGAGGTAGACAAAAATGATGCATTTGCTCCTACAATATCTGTCCATGGACCTGATGCGGTTGGTGCTGATTGCCATTGGTACGTTATACCTGTTCCTGCTGTTAAACCAGATGCTGATAAAGTGAAATTTACCCCTGGACAACTAGATGCACTCGAAATTGCAGCAGATCCAGAATTTGGAGTGCCTGAGCATGCCACTGCTGATGTTACTGTAAAACAATAATCTTCTGTTTCACCTTTATTATATTCGACTAATTGTGCGTAATTACTTGATGTATTGTAATTAGTATTTGTAAAAGTACAGTGAACTACTCGCATTCGTGTTGTTCCTAATAGAGCTGTTAATGGAACTACAAAACTACCTGTAAAAGTAGAGTTAGCTGCAACCCCTCCACCAGAAGCAGTTTGATAAAGCATTTCTCCTGCATCACCAAAATCACCGTCTTGATTCCAATCGATGTAAATTTGAAAAAATGCAAACAAAGTTCCAGCATTATTATTAACAAAACAATCATTGGTCAAACTAAAATTTACAGTAGAACCCAACATTTCACTAGGACCCGCAAGTGAGCTTGTATAATTTGAATACCTTCCTGGAACTGATCCTACACCTGGCGCTAATAAATCACATGTACTACTGTTATTAAAAGAACCAATTGTAACATTAGAAATATCTGCGTCATTTCTATTTGTCGCATAAACCACTGGATAACAAGTGCTTGAACACGAATTATTGTTTACGGAACAATTTGTAGGTGCAACCACCGAAATACAATAATCTTGCGTTTCTCCAGAAAAAAAAGTGCTACAAGCATCACCAGACCCATTGGCATTTCCATTATTCCTTGATCTTATGCGCATACGCACATTGGAAACTGCACTCGCTGGAACGGTAATATTAACAGATGCGAAGGTTGAGGTTGTGGCTAATTGAGTCCATTCAGAGGTTTCAAACACACCATTGCCATTCCAATCAAACCAAACTGAATAAATTGAAGAAGCATCAGCGATTACTGACAAAGTATACGAATTACCAATTAGTAGGGTTGTAGTTGCAGACTGAAAAGAATAAAAGGGTGATGCAGATGAAGTTGTGTTGTTTAAGGTATTGATAGTTACATTCGTAATATTTGAAGTTCCTGATTGTGTAGGAATGCAATAACTCGAACAAGTACAAGCATCACCGACTAAAGTATAAGAAACAACATCCGTTGTATTTGATTGACCACTATTCGAACAAGTAGTGAACAACCGATAATACATAGTACTTGTTGTGGAAGTTGTTAAAGTTGATGCATTTTCGCCTACAATATCTGTCCAGGGAGCAGCACCTGTAGGCGAAG
>CALPMC020000062.1 GCA_943324565.2 Chitinophaga pinensis
ACTCAAATGAAACATTGTAAGAAATACGCCGAAGAAAAAGGACTAAATGTAGTTGAATTCTTCGGCGGTACTTATGAAAGCGCGAAAGACGATGAACGTAAAGAGTTTCAGAAAATGCTTGCTTACGTAAGACGTAAAAAATCCATTGGATTTGTTTTAGTTTATTCTTACGACCGCTTTAGTAGAAGTGGTCCAAGTGGTGCATTTATTTCACATGAATTAAAGCAAAAAGGCGTAAAGGTAGTCTCCGTAACACAATCAATTGATCACGACGATCCTTCAGGTAATTTCATGGAAGGAATTTATCACTTGTTCAGTGAATTTGACAATCAGTTGCGCAGAGATAAATCAATGACAGGAATGATTGAAAAATTAAAACAAGGTTATTGGCCATTTATTCCCCCGACTGGTTATACAAATTTGAATCAAGGAAAGACCGCAGATCAGCACAAATTGATTATTAACGAACAAGGAAATCTAATTAAAAAAGCCTTTGAGTGGAAAGCAAATGATGATTTGAGTTTAACAGAAATTGCAAGAAGATTAAACGCTAGAGGATGGAACGTCGAGGCTAAAAGACTTTCTCACTACTTTTTAAATCCATTTTATTGTGGCTATATAGTTTCGAAAATGGTTCCAGGTGAAATGATTGAAGGAAAACATCTTCCTTTAGTTTCTAAAAGTACCTTTTTGAAAGTGCATCAAAATTTAGAAAAGTTTGGTGGCGGATATACGGTTGAGATAGAAGTTGAAGATTTACCATTAAAACAGTTTGTTAAGTGCGACAACTGTGGAAATAGTATGACTGGTTATCTTGTGAAGAAAAAAGGACTTTATTACTATAAATGTAATATCGTAGGTTGTGCAAACAATAGAAGCCAAAAGTCACTCCACGAAAAATTTGAAGAATTAATAACAGCATTCTCCTTTGATAAAAAATTAACTCCAATTTTTAAAAAAATGCTTCTTCATTTGATTAGTCAAAAAACAGAAGTAAATGAGGAAGGAAGAAAAGCATTACAAGTTGAGTTGGCAAGTCTAAAGAAAAAGTTAGAAAATGTAGAAGAACGATTCGTAAACGGCGAAATTGATCAAACCTTGTATCTTAAATTCAGAGATAAATACAGAACAAACATTCTTCAAATTGAGTCAGAATTGGATAATTCTCAAAATCAGTTATCGAACCTTGAAAAAGCGGTGGATAAGTGTCTTAAAATAGCGATACAACTCCCGTCCTTGTGGGGAAAATTAAATTTTGGGCGTAAGCAAAGAATCCAAAAATTGCTCTATCCAGAGGGACTTTACTATAATCGCAAAAATGACGATTATCGAACCACAAGAATAAATTTGGTATTTTCCGCAATCCCTTATCTGTTGGGACTTATAGAGGATAAAAAAAATGGGGATTTCGATTTTTCAACCAAAATCCCCACTTGGGTGGTCCCACTTGGAATCGAACCAAGCACCTACTGATTATGAGTCAGTTGCTCTAACCGAATGAGCTATAGGACCATTCCGAATTAAATCGGACTGCAAAAATAACAATTTCTTTGATTTTTCAAACGAATTTTACAACAAAAGTGTTTTTAATTGTTGATTTCTTTTACTGACAATCCCTAACTTTACAAGATGAAGACTTGGTTTTTGTTCCTTTTTGTCGTTTTGTCTTTTAGCTTTTTTAGTCAATTGATAGACCGACAAAATAACACTTACAGCACCCAAAAGATTGGAAATCAAGAATGGATGTGTGAAAATTTACGGTCAACTGTTTTCAATGATGGTTTTACAATCCCTTTTGTTTCTGGTAATAAAGCGTGGATGGAAACTACAAATCCTGCCTTTTGCTTCTATGAAAATAAAGTGGAAAATCGCCATGCCTATGGTTTGCTTTATAATTTTTACACGATTGAATCCAACAAAATTTGTCCTGTTGGATGGCGTGTTCCTACAGAAATAGATTGGCAAGAATTGATTTGTTTTGTCGGTGACGAACAAAGCGCAGGCCTTTATTTGAAAAGCGAATTTCTTTGGTCTGAAAATGGAGTAGGGCTTAATAACTTTAAATTTTCAGCACTTCCTGGTGGCGGACGAAAATACACAGGAGCTTACGATGATTTACTAACACATGGTTCGTGGTGGTCATCAACCGAAGAAGTTTCCTTAGAACAAAAAAAGGAATATGCACTTAGTTTTCAAATGATTTATTGGAATTCAAATGTAATTTCTTGGATTAATAAAAAGCAAGAAGGTTTTCCCATTCGTTGTATAAAGGATTGATTAATCTTTAAATATGTTCGAACAAAATACCTATGTATAGCACCGACATTATTCTATTGGAATTTTCTGGTAAGATGAAAATGTACAACTTGATTATAAGAAATTGCGCTAAATGCGAAAAATAGATTACAATAAATACTTCAAAAATAACAAAGTCAAACCGAAGTAAGCAATAATACTTAAGTAAAGTTGACCATAAGAAGTATAGCCTTTTGTTCTGAAATAAAGGTAATTCAAGGTTCCTAAAAGCAAACCTAAAATTGCTGAAATCAACAATGGATTCATTCCATCAAACCGAATTGTTTGAAATGATGTGTGAAATGCTTAGCGTGTACTTTCATCCATTCTTCACGAGTAAGATTTCCATAAAAAGGATGAACAGCTAATTTCTCAGGTTCTAATTCTTGTTCCTCTTCGTAATCAACCCAGGTGATTGTAAATTCATCGATTGCATCATCTAAATCAGCATTCCTTAAAGCGGTATCAGGCAACGCAAACGGAACTTGAATGTTTTGAGCCATCGGTTTATCCGTGTGTAAAAACTGCCTTAATTGTTCTGCTTTCTCTGCAGGAACTGTCAATTGATGGTCACCTATACCTCTCGACATATTAATACCGTCCGTTAAATGTTCCACCATTCTCTGTGCAGACATATTTCCCCAGAGCGGTTTTGTTGTTGCGTCTAAATTTTTAAATACCTCAAGGAAAGTACTTAAATCTGTTTCGATAAATGACATGTTATTTTCTACCTATTAAAATGTGAAGGCTTTTTGGTACCACTTGAACGTTTAATTCACTTCTAACATCAACAGGTTCACCATCGTAATGAGCGATTCGTTGCGAAAGATTGATTTTTGCTTTTTCAAATGAAATAACTTCAGCAAATTGCGATTTATGTGATCTCCTAGTGAAAAACTGATAAATAATTGCTGGTGTTCTCCAAAATGAGAAAGGTTTAAGAATGAATAATTCAATCTTACCGTCTGTTGCATCTGATTTAGGAGAAACTACAAATCCGTTACCGAATTCGGAAGTGTTGGCAATTGTACACAAAACAACAGGCATTTTTTTAATCTGTCCGTTGGTGTCAATTGAAATATTAATAGGATTGTACTTGAAAAATTCTTTTAAAACATGTTTTACATAGGTTCTAAATCCACGTTTTTTATCTTGATCGAATTTTTTTGCAATCACAGCATCCAAACCATATCCACCAACTCCAAGAAAGGGCGTGTCGTTTACTAAAACAGTATCCATTTGGATTTCGTCCATATCGTTGATACATTCGATTGCTTTAGAAACAGAAAGTGGAATGTTCATGTGTCTTGCTAAACCATTACCTGAACCAATAGGAATGATAGCCAATTTTGTAGTTGAACCAATTAAACCTGTTCCAACTTCATGAACAGAACCATCACCACCAACTGCACAAACGATGTCTATTCTGCTTTCAACGGCTTCTTTTGCCAAATCTAAAGCGTGACCTTTGTGTTGGGTGTACTTGATTTCAAAATCGAATAAATCGTGATTGAGATACTCGCGAATCATACCTGGAATATCGTCTTTGCGACGTACACCAGAAATAGGATTTATAATAAACCAAATTCGCTTTTTCATTGTTTTTTGTAATTGCAGACAAGCCATCAAAAAGCTTACCACAAAATTTTAATTTTCAAATATCGTATTTTTTGGCTTATTAACCAAGTTTTAACCTTGAATTCATCTATTTGAACCTTTATTTTAACATTTGATTAGAAATTTAAGTCTACATAAAACTTATTTTTGAAGAAACATTTAAACTATGGCAAAAGACCCACTTGAAGCAAATAGAGCGCAACTATTGAAGTTGTTGTTAGATAAATCAGCATTGAAACAAGATATAGCAGAAGATTGTGAGAAGGTTTTTGAATCTTTCAAAGAAAGGATAAAAGTTGAGTTGGATACTTTACAAAAATCAATAACTGACCCACGCATTCGATTAAGCTTTGTGGACAAAGGTAAATTTGAGATTCACGTTTATATTGGTAGCGATGTACTCGTATTTAACTTGCATCAAAATGTTTTTCGCCTACCAGATAATAATCCGTTGTGGGGAACAAATTATTTCAGCAAAAATGAAAATAATGGCTATTTTGGAATTATCAATGTCTATAATTTCTTAGCAGAATCCTTTCTTCAAAATCGTATGGATGATCGAGGATATTTGATTGGTCGCATTTTTATCAATCACGAACGTCATTTTATGATAGAAGGAAAAGGTGCAATTGGAGCTCATTTTCGCGACCCACAGCATTTATTGTTAAACGACCAGTTAACTGGAGTGATTGTCCAAATGGTTTTTGCTTATGCTTTGCAGTTCGATTTATATATTCCACCTTTTGAGTATTACAGCGAAGTATCTGTAGCTCAGATTCAATATATCGGGGAAACACTAAAATTACAAACAGCAAAACGCTTAGGATTTAAAATGAGTGATGAAGACAATGAAATTTTTTAAAAAATTATTAAGAATTTATTGCGCTTAAAAAAAATCATTCTATATTTGCACTCCCAAATTTAAGGGGAGATTGACTTTTTGGCCCATTCGTCTAGTGGTTAGGACGCCAGGTTTTCATCCTGGAAACAGGAGTTCGATTCTCCTATGGGCTACCAAATCCGGTAGGTAGCGGTAATTTGGCCCATTCGTCTAGTGGTTAGGACGCCAGGTTTTCATCCTGGAAACAGGAGTTCGATTCTCCTATGGGCTACTTTTAAAATATTAAAACAATAAAAAATTAAATAATAAACAATGGCAAATCATAAATCAGCAATAAAACGTATTCGCTCTAACGAGTCCAAAAGAGTATTGAACAAATACCAACATAAAACAGCTCGTAATGCAGTTCGTAAATTACGTGAGATTAAAGATCAGAAAGAAGCTGCATCTTTATTCCCTGCTATTGTAACAATGTTGGATAAATTAGCTAAGAAAAATATTATTCACAAAAACAAAGCTGCAAACTTAAAATCAGGATTACAACTACACATCAATAAATTGTAAACTGTTTTAATTCTAATATTTCTAAGGGGCTTAATGCCCCTTTTTTTTGTTAAGTTTGTTGTATGAATAAGCTTTTAGCCTTGTTTTTAGTCCTTGCAATTCCTTTGGTTTTTTGGAGTCAAACGGACGCGTCGATTAAGCTTGATTCATTAAAAATTTCATACAAAACAGGTGGCATACTCGATTCTGTTGACAGAATTTCATTGGTTTATCCCAACTCATTTTCCACCAATAATTTCCCAAATTTTCAATTCCTTGATGCTCGTATTTACTTAAATCCAGAAAAAGGAATTCTGTTTTCAACGTCAACAATTAGTAATCAATTATACTTCACAGCATTACCGCATATTGGCTTTTCGTATGTTTTTGGAACGCAAGGGACACAACTTTTAAATTTCAATTATCAGCAAGCATTTAAATACAATTTCATCGTTAACGCAGCCATACAAAGAAATCAAACAGCTGGTTTTTACAGAAATTCTGCGCTTCAAAATAACGCGTACGATTTGAAAATTGGGAGAATAGGTAAAATTCACACTTTTCTTTTTTCGGGATTATATGCCAATGAATCAAGTGCTTGGAATGGCGGAATTGAAACCGATTCATTGGTTAATGATTTTGCGCCAAGTTTAATTCCTGTTAAAAAAGAAAATGCACTATCAACAACCCAAAATCGTTTGTTGAATTTGAAAAATTACTTGAGAATAGCTGGAGATTCAGTCAATTTTTTGCGCTTACAGTTAGTCAATCAATACAGCAGTCAACGACGAACTTACGCTGAGGATGATAGTTTAATTAATTTATATCCAACAATTTACCTAGATTCAATTTCTACGAATGACACCTTGTTTATTAATCGATTTGATAATTCTCTTTCAGTATTAGTGAAAAGTAAAGCCTTGAGTTTTGAAGTAGGTGCAAATCTTGATTTTTGGAAATATGAAGCTTTTGCAATGAAGAGAGACACTACAGAACTGGGTATTTTTGAGCAAATAGCTTTTCAATGGAAAGACTATAAAGTGAAGCATCGAGGAAGTTTAAATCTAGTAGGAGCGGGGAGAGGTTTTGCGGTTTCAACTACGGTCGCTGTTCCTGTTTTTAGAGGTATACTAGAATTAAATCATCAACTAAATTACACTTATCCAGAGCTTTTTCAGCGTCATTTTTTTGGGAATAATGCCTCCTATCAATTAGCGGATTTGGAATTACAAAAAAGACAACAATTTAAAATTAGTTTAAAAGACATCAAGGATAACAAAGGATTGGAAGTGTATTATTCGTTAATCAATTACAAAGACAATTACTTTTTTGACAACTTTCAGCTTACGTGGAGAAACGATTTAGCCATTTCATCGGGGATTTTTCACCAAGTTGGAATTCAAAAACCATTTCATTTCAAACAAATTCATTTTTTACCCTCTTATGTATTTAATAGTACCAAAGAGGAGTTTAGAGTCATTCCAATGCATCAATTGAACGCACGACTCATGTTTCAAGGAGGAATTTTTAAAGCGAAGAAATTGAAATTTGCTTGTGGATTTGATATTTCTTTACATTCTAAATTTCGCAGTACAACTTTTCTTCCTTATTTATCTGTTTTTGATTTAACTTCTTCAACCACCAATCCGTATCAAAAAACCTTATTCAACGCCTCTTTTTTCAGTTCATTTGAAGTAGAAACCTTCCATTTTTTTGTGCGAGCAGACAATTTCGCTTACTTTTGGTCTAATAGAGAAACATCAATTATTCAAGGATATACAATGCCAAACACACAAATTAAAATTGGCATTACCTGGGATTTTTGGAATTGATTTTACCTTTTACCTTTAAAACCTTTATTATGAAAACAAAAATCACCTCAATTCTATTTTTGTTTCTATCATCTTTTTCTTGGGCTCAAAGTTTACAATCAGTATCTCAGCGTTATTTCTTACCTGATTATAATGCATCTGCAACGGACATATATCCAACTTTTGGAGGAGGATTTGTGGTGGTTGGTACAATTGAATATGATCAAAATAATACCATTCCATTTGTGATGCTGTGTGACTCAATTGGGCAACAACTTTGGTCAAAACCTTACAGTACTTTTAATAACAGTTTTGCTTTTAATCGTGTTATTCAACTTCCCGATTCTAGTTTTGTCGTGGTTGGAAAAATGCTTAACCCATTGCAAAATGATTTTGGTGCGGCTTGTTTGAGATTGGATAAAAACGGAAATGAGCTTTGGAAAAAATCTTTAGGGGATAACAGTGGTGACATTTTCTCAGCAAATGATGTGATTTTTTCTTCTGATAGTTCGTTGTTAATTGCAGGGACTGTAAAAAACAAAAGCGCTTTTTTAATGAAATTAGATGTGGATGGATCGAAAATATGGTCTAAAAACTTTTATCACGAAGGTAATTTACCAATTGACTTTCAGGAATTAGCAGCAGTCAAAGAAAAAGAAGATGGTCATTTCGTTGCAGTTGGTACAACAAATTATGGAGGTGAAACGTATCGTGGTTTTGTTTTTGAAACAGATGAAAACGGAAATTTAGTTTGGTTAAAACGTTTCAGTGAACCAAGTATTTTTAATGACGTAATGATTGCAACTGATGGATTGTTAATTCGTTGTTTTGCTCAGTCAGCAAATCTCATTAAAACTGATTTTTCCGGTGATTTCATCTGGGGAAAACGTTATTTTGATGAAGACCAAGAGTTTTATGTTTTCCCAAAACTAACAAAGTTTTCTGATGGTGATTATGGACTTTGTGGTTCTAGTTTTTCTTATGGAAGCTTTGTGAAAATTAATTCTTCGGGCGCAGTTCAATTTGATGCTGCTATTTTTGGAAGAGCAAATATGATGGTAGAAAACACCAATCACAATGTTTCGGTTTTAAACAACGGTCCTGTTTTTGGAGTTAAACAATTAGGACTATTTGACAAACATTTTGCTGTTGCCATTATCGATTCTTTGGATAATAATTTAGACTTCCTTTCTGAAAGCTGTTTGTGGGACATTAACCCTCAAATCGAGAATGGAAGTTTCACTAATTATGATGATACTTTATTGACAAGTAGCGAAATAATTGTTTATGATGCGATGATGGAATTGTTTAGTTCATCCTTTGAGCAAGAAGAAGCTTGTGTGATTTTCTTGGGTGACGTTGCTGAACAATCGAAGGCTTCATTTCAACTTTATCCAAATCCTACTTCATCGAATTTAATTGTTAGAACCGAAGCTTTTCTAGGTAATGAATTTCTAGTTTGCGATCAACAAGGCAGACTATTGAAAAAAGGAGTTTTAAACCAAATACATACTTCTATTGATGTTTCAAGCTTAAAACCTGGAGTTTATTACTTGAAATCAGGAGTTGAAGTGATGAGTTTTATAAAGGATTAGTTATTTTCTTTTTTGAATAATCGCTGCACGTAAATCATCAGTTATTATTCCTGTTGGATATTTCTTAAGTGCTGATTTAATTCCTTTTGGCGAACGCATTTCGAAGATATAAACACGTTTATCCAATGATTTTAGCGTTTCAACTTGTGAACCGTTTATTCTGATTTCCTAATTGGGACACCAAACTTTCTAAAATTTATTTTGAGTATTGTTCTTAAAATCAAATAAGAAGATTATGGATGTCTTACCACAGAGAATCACAGAGTTAACAGAGAAAAAAAACAATTGTTTTTTTTAAGACTTATTTTGTAGCGTTCGCAATTGCAAATCTTTGTCCTCCAATGTACTTATTCTTTAACTATTATAAATTCTTTAAGAAAGGATTTCACCCAAAAGCCGTTGATGAACAGAGAGCAAAATACTTTTTTTAATAACTTAAAACTCTGTGTCTCTTTTACTCTGTGGTTTAATACTTTTTTAGTCTGAAAAGGTATTTAATAATTTAACGCCCTATTTCACACAACAATTACTCTCAAAATCACAACACACACATCTAGGACACCTAAAAATGAATTTAATTGAATTTAACCTATTGGTTTTTAAACACTTATTTTTATTGACTGTTTTTTTTTTGGAAGTCAGGAAACAGGAATTTTAAACCAAACACTAACTTCAATAGATGTTTCAAATTTAAAATCAGGAGTTTATTACTTGAAATCAGGAGTTGAAGTGATGAGTTTTATAAAGGATTAATTATTTTCTTCTTTGAATAATCGCCGCACGTAAATCGTCTGAAATAATACCTGTTGGATATTTTTTAAGTGCTGATTTAATTCCTTTTGGCGAACGCATTTCGAAGACATAAACACGTTTATCCATTGATTTTAGTGTCTCAACTTGTGAACCGTTTATGTTCTGATTTCGGATAACGATTCCTTTAACCAAAGAATCTTGATTTAGCACTGAAAAGCAATCCTCAAAGATATCGTTTGCATACAAAACCTTAAAGTCAGCTTCAAAAACTGGTAAATAGGTTATGCTTGGAATTATCAGATAAAGCTTGTCGATTGTTTGTAGCTGCAAATCCAATAATGCATTTTTAAATTTCAATCCATCTGCATAACTTTTCGAACAACTTTGATAAAAACGTAGGTCAAGAAACAGATTTTTTGACTGAAAATTGTCAAAATTTAATTCACTCAATTTTATTAATTGCTCTTTGTGTAAACTTTTGTAACGAACATTTTCCAATTCTGTCGTGGATTTGTCTGCAATACAACCAGTTGCTGTTGTTGATTTATCTAAATTTTCGTCATGAAAAAGCCAAAGTATACCATTTTTATCTTGTTGAACGTCGATTTCAACACCATTTGAACCTGATATTGAAAGTGCTAATTCAACCGATTCCAAAGCGTTATTGTGGTAAATGGAATTACTCATATCTAAACCCATTCCAGCATGACCAATTACTTCTACATCAGCGTATGGTTCTCCTTTTTGACAAGAAAACAATATAATTGTAATAATGAATAAGGAGATACTAAAACGCATAATTCAAACCAAATGTTAGGTAAAAGTTTAGAGAGCTCATGATGTAAATTTGGCGATACTCATTTTTAAAGACTTCGAGATACGGACCACAACTTAACGTATGATAAAAACGCCATTTTTGGCCATAAGAAAAATCATAGCCAATTAATAAATCAGAGTAAGAATGAAGTTTTGAGACGCGTTGAATAGCTGATTTTAATTGAATTTGTGGGCCAAAAAATAGTGTATTTTGTGTTTTTAAATTTTGTTTTGTGACTGGTAAATAGGCGAATTTAAAATGAATTTGAGGAAAAATTGAACCTTGTGAATAGGATGATTTTACGCCTAAATTAAGTCCAGTACTGAATGCAGTTTTTCTGTATTGCTGTGCGAAAGAAAATCCGTGAAAAACTTCTCTTGTTCGATAGGAGAAACTGATTTCTGTACCAATTAATTGTGTCGGTATAGATTTCTCATTCGATTGTGAAAACAAATTTGAAAAGAAAAAAAGGAAAAATAAATATATGAACCTCATGACTTAATTAGTCAAATTTCGGACATTTTTTACACGCTTGACCTTTTGTTTTATATTTTTTACAACATTTTTTCTTTTTCTCACAAGCACAGCCATCACATGTAAATTGCGGAGGTAGATTTTCAGAGAAATGTTGAATTTGTTTCATTATTTAGAATAGTTCTAAACAAAATTACTATTAATTTCTAAAATAGCAAGTTAATTTAAGTGGATGTTAATTTTTTATTTTCAATTTTTTAAGGTTGGTAGAATTTGAATAATTAGTGATTATTTATCACCCTATTTTCATTTTTCAGTTTATCTTAGGAAAAAAATCGAAAGATGAAACCTTACATACTTGCTATTGATGCTGGAACTACAAGTTCGAGAGCATTGATTTTTGACCATAAAGGCAATCAAATTGCGCTTGCACAATATGAATTTAAGCAATATTTCCCTAAAGAATCTTGGGTGGAGCACGATGCAATTGAGATTTGGGAAACACAAGTGAAAGCAATTAAAGAGGTTCTTTTCAAAGCAAATATTTCTCCTGATCAAATCGAAGCTATTGGCATCACTAATCAACGTGAAACAACGGTTGTATGGAATAAAATCACGGGCCTACCAGTTTACAACGCAATCGTTTGGCAAGACAGAAGAACTGCTGCTTTCTGTGAAGAATTGGTTGCTCAAGGTTATGAAACGAAAATTCAAGAGAAAACAGGTTTAGTGGTGGACTCCTATTTTTCAGGCACAAAAATTAAATGGATTTTAGAACAAAAGCCAGAGAATAGAAGTATGGCTGAACAAGGTGATTTGTTGTTTGGAACGATTGACACTTGGCTAATTTGGAATTTAACACAACGTCAAACACACGTTACCGACCCAAGTAACGCAAGTCGCACTTTGCTGTACAACATTCACGATTTAAAATGGGATCAGGAATTAGTTGATTTAATGACAGTTCCGACTTCAATGTTACCAGAAGTAAAACCTTCATCTGGAATTGTTGGTTATGCACAACTAGCAGAATGGAATTACAATATTCCAATTAGTGGGATTGCTGGCGACCAACAAGCTGCTTTATTTGGACAGATTTGTTTCGATGCAGGAGAAGTTAAAAACACCTACGGAACAGGTTGTTTTTGTGTGATGAACACAGGAGAAAAACCCGTTAAATCAAATAATAAAATGTTAACCACAATTGCTTGGCAGTTGAATGGAAAAACGACTTATGCAATTGAAGGAAGTGTTTTCATTGCTGGTGCACTGATTCAATGGTTACGTGATGGTATGCAAATTATTGAGTCCTCTGCGGAAGTAGAAGCTTTGGCAAAATCAGTAGAAAACAATGGTGGTTTGACTTTCATTCCCGCATTAGCAGGTTTGGGAGCACCTTATTGGGATTCAAATGCGACTGGTGCAATAATGGGAATTACCCGAGGAACAGAAAAAGGTCACATTGCTAGAGCAGCATTAGAAGCTATAGCTATGCGTTCGAGAGAAATTATTTTTGAAATGCAAAAAGATGCTGGTGTTGTCTTTTCATCGCTGAAAGTGGATGGCGGTGCAAGTAAAAACAATTTGTTAATGCAGATTCAAGCTGACTTGTTGAATGCTGAAGTGATTCGACCAAGAACAACTGAAACAACAGCATTAGGCGTTGCTTTTCTCGCCGGATTAGGAACAGGATTTTGGAAAGATCAAGAAGAATTAAAGAAAATTTGGCAGAAAGAAGCAGCATTTCAACCCATTCAAAATGAAAACACAGCAAAAATTGTTTCTTTATGGAATCTAAGAATGGGTAAAATTACCACTAAATGAATCGCTCAGAAAATTTAAAGAAAGTTGCTCAAACTGAAGTTTGGGACGTGCTTGTGATTGGGGGAGGAGCAACAGGATTAGGAACTGCTTTAGATGCGGCAAGTCGTGGATTATCAGTGCTTTTAATTGAAAAATACGACTTCGGAAAAGGAACATCTTCGAGAAGTACGAAATTAGTGCATGGTGGTGTTCGCTATTTGAAAAATGGTGATATTTCGTTGGTTACTGAAGCTTTACGCGAGCGAGGATTGATGCTTCGAAATGCACCACATTTGGTTCGTAATATGCGCTTTATCATTCCAACTTATAGCTGGTGGGCTAATCCATTTTACGGTGTAGGTTTGAAAATTTATGATTTGATGGCTGGAAAAATAGGTCTAGGTCCATCACAAATATTGAATAAGGAAGAAACAATTGCCCAAATTCCAAATGTGAATCAAGAGGAATTAAACGGTGGCGTTATTTACCACGACGGACAGTTTGATGATGCTAGAATGGCAATAAGTTTGGCGCATACAATTGATGAAAAAGGTGGATGTGTGTTGAATTACTTTGAGTTTTCGTCATTTATAAAACTAGAAAATCAGTTACTAGGTGTGGTTGCAAAAGATAATTTGAATGATCAATCGTATCAGCTTTTTGCTAAAGTAATCATTAACGCAACAGGCGTTTTTGCAGAGAAAATAATGAAAGCTGACGATGAAAATGCTTCTTTGAAAATCCGTCCAAGTCAAGGCGTACATTTGGTGCTTGATAAAAGTTTTTTGAAATCAGAAAATGCGATTATGGTTCCCAATACAAGTGATGGACGTGTGTTATTTGCCGTTCCTTGGAATGACCATGTGGTGGTTGGAACTACGGATACAGAAGTTTCGGAGATTTCTTATGAACCAAAATCTACCGACGAAGAAGTGAATTTTATTCTTTCAAATGCTGAAATTTATATGACAAGAAAACCCACTAGAGCGGATGTAAAAAGTGTTTTTGTTGGTTTGCGTCCATTGATTTCAGCTGCTGGTAAATCCTCTAAAGCTTTATCCAGAAAACATGTAGTAGAAAGAAGTACGAGTGGATTGATTAATGTCCTAGGAGGAAAGTGGACAACTTACCGAAAAATGGGAGAAGATGCTATTGATTTAGCTTTAAAATTCAATCCTCTAACTTCTCAAAAAAGTGGAACGGAAGAAATGAAGATTTTCGGTTTTCTAGAGAATAGTAATTGGGAGAATCCGTTACACGTTTACGGAACTGAAACGAAAACACTAGAAAACTTTGGTACGCTAGAATCTTTGTCGGATAAACTGTTTATTTGTGAAGCTCAAATACGCTACGGAGTCCAAAAAGAAATGGTGTTCACATTAGAAGATATGTTAGCTCGCAGAACTCGCTGTTTGTTTTTAGATGCCTCTGAAACGATAGCAATCGCACCAAAAGTTGTTAAAATACTTACTGAAGAATTAAATCAAAATGTGGAGTGGGAGCAACAACAACTAACTGAATTTACTAAACTTGCTTTAAATTATAAATTATGAGTATTTACCTTGCTGAATTTATTGGAACCGCCATCTTGCTAATTTTAGGAGCTGGTGTTAACGCAAATGTCTCCCTTAAAAAAACACTTGCTGAGGGAAATCAAGCTTGGTTATTGGTTACAACGGGTTGGGGTTTGGCTGTTTTTGTAGCTGTTTTTATGGTTGGAAAAATAAGTGGTGCACATTTGAATCCTGCCGTTACAGTAGCTTTGGCAACAGCTGGGAAGTTTGATTGGAATTTAGTTCCAGGTTATGTACTTGCTCAACTTTTGGGCGCAATGGCAGGAAGTTTTTTGAATTACCAATTATATTTTGACCACTACAAAGTAACTGAAGACGAAGCAACTGTAAAAGGTACTTTTTGTACTGGTCCAGCTATTCGAAATATTCCAAGAAATTTATTCAGCGAACTGTTTGTAACCTTTGTATTTATTCTTGCTATTTTCCATTTGGCAGGTCCAAGCGTTGAAATTGAAGGGGTTGAAAATGCTCAATTTGGTCTGGGCGCACTTGAGGCTTTACCTGTCGGACTTCTAGTTTGGGTTATCGGAATTACGCTAGGTGGAACAACTGGATATGCTATTAATCCTGCAAGGGATTTAGGTCCGAGAATTATTTATGCACTTTTACCTCGACCGAATAAAAATCCAGATTGGTCTTATGCGTGGGTTCCTGTTGTTGGACCACTGATTGGTGCTGTTCTTGCTGCATTTGTTTATTTGAATTTATAATTTGATAAAAATAAACTAACATAGAGGTATGGAAATCAAGTTCACTAGCAAAGAAGAACAGAAAAAAGCCCAAGAAGAAGCCTTTTTGGCTTTAAGTCCAGAACTGAGATTTAGAAAGTTTTTGGAATTGAGTCATGCTTCAAGAATGTTGTTTGGTGCTCCAAAAGATGAGGATAAAGGTAATTTTGTTTTATATCATCGTAATTATTACAAAAAATTGTAGAAAATTAAGTTCTTTCAATAAAGTCAGTTAAGATTTTCAAGTAAGTTTTCGCAATCTATATTTTTTAAAATTCTATCTTTGCATTATGAAAATCACAGACGAAATCGTAAACCACATTGCACATCTTTCAAGATTGGAATTTAAAGGTTCAGACCAAGAGGCAATTAAAAACGATATGGAAAAAATCATTGGTTTTATGGCTAAATTGAGTGAAGTACCTACGGAAAATGTTGAGCCTTTGATTTTTATGTCAACTGAAGTAAATCGTTTAAGAGAGGACGTTCCTGTTGTTTCTGTGACACATGAAGAAGCATTGAAAAACGCTCCAAAACGCGATTCTGATTACTTCCGAATTCCAAAAGTGCTCGATAAATAAACTTGAAAGTTACAGGTTTTTCTTTTATTCGAAATGGTATAAAATTGGATTACCCAATTGTTGAAGCCATTCAATCCATTTTGCCAATTTGTGATGATTTTGTGGTTGCTGTTGGTAATTCAGATGATGATACGTTAAACTTAATTAAATCTATAGATCCGCAAAAAATCCGAGTAATTGAAACCATTTGGGACGATTCCTTGAGAGAAAATGGTGCTGTTTTAGCCGTTGAAACGAATAAAGCATTTCAAGCGATTAGTGAAGATTCGGATTGGGCATTTTATATCCAAGGAGACGAAGTAATCCATGAACAGTATCTTCCTGTTATTCAGGCTTCAATGTTAAACTACAAGGATGACAAAAGGGTAGAGGGTTTACTTTTCAATTACCAACATTTTTATGGCTCTTACGATTATTTGGGCGTATCAAATAGTTGGTATAAAGAAGAAATTCGAGTGATTCGCAATGACAAAACCATTTATTCTTTCAAAGACGCACAAGGTTTTCGTAAAGGAAATAATGAAAAGTTAAAAGTGATTGCAATTCCAGCTTACGTCAATCATTATGGCTGGGTGAAAGACCCACGAGCGATGCAACAAAAGCAAGAAAGTTTCCACAAGCTTTGGCATGACGATGAATGGATGGAGAAAAATGTAGCTAAGGCTGAAGCATTTGAATACGAAAAACACGTTAGTCAACTGACTCGATTTAAGGATTCACATCCAAAGGTAATGGAAGATCGCTTGAAAAGAGTAAATTGGAAATTTGATTATGATATTTCAATTTCGAAGCGAAGTACCAAGGATCGTTTAAAGGATTTGCTTCTTTGGATTGGGATTAATCCTAACTATCAGAATTATAAGTTGATTGGAAGGTTTAAAGGGAAGAAATAATTGACTTTCTTTAACTGAAAATTAAACCGCTGTTCTATACTTTTCAAAGAAGTCTTGAATATCTAGGATTCCACTTTTTTTCTTGATTTTATCTTTCAATCGACCAATGTACACATCGACATGTGATTCATTTAATCTTTTTCCAATATAAGAGGAAGGTTTACCATAGAAGTACTTCATTTTAAGGATTAAAGCATCTCGTTTTGAAAGTAAATTTAATAAATCACTCATTGCTTTGTGAAGGTCTGTGGCATTTTGTAGATCATAAAGCGAAGAACTATCCGTAGATTCATCTGCAAAATGAATTCGTATTACTTCTGATTTTTCTTCGGAAATAAATTTAATTTGTTTTTTACCGTTTCTTCTTCTCAATTCAGAGATACAAAAATTATTAGTAACAGTTCTAATCCAAGCTTTTGTATCAAAGAGATTTGCCGATTCTGAGTAAAACTTCCCTATTTGTTGAAAAAGGAAAATGGAGAAATCTTGGTACATATCTTTAATGTCTTCACCATCAAATTTTTCACGTATCAACATAAATATGAATTTGCCGTAGCGATTCATAACTTCATTAAAAACAGCCTCTTGTAATTGTTTATCCATCGATTAGGTTGAAACTACTTTTGCCGATTAAAAATTCAAACCCATCCATTTTTTCTTCCATAAGTTGAATGGAATTAATATCGATTTTGGCAAGGATAGTTTTTAAAATTTCTATAGATTCATTAATTGGTTTTCTTAATAATAAAACAGCAGTATCGTGTTTTTTAAGCTTATAAATAAACTGAGCAAGCTCTTTTCTAATGTCTAAACTTGTCATTCCCATTGGATATAGCCATATATGAATCTCGTGAAAATCTCGTTGAATATAAAGTTGAGTTTCTAACAATGCACAGCAAAATGCTTGATAAATAAGTTCGGATGGATCTCCAATTATTTGTTTGAAAGAAGATGAAAATTGTTTGGATTGAATTAATGAAACAAATTCATTTTTTAAACAATCAAATTCATATTCACAATCAGTCTCAAATTTTTGCTCATTAAAGTGAATTGTGTTTTTCAGCCCAGAAAAAGGAATTGCCGACGTAAAAGTTAAACAATTAGCTTTAAAAGATTCTTCCTTAAACGATTCACAAACTGTTAATGCTCTATTTCCGAGGAAAAGTATAGGTTGGTAGTGGTTAGAATTCATGTTTTATTTTTTAAAACGTAATTTCAAGTGTGAATATAACAAAAAAGTTTTAGTCGAGCAAATTGAAATCTTTTTACTTTGAGTTCTTCTTCTTTAGATTTACTAAAAATATGATGTAAATTGAAATAATCTTTATTCGTTTTATACTTTTAAACTATAAATAAAATTAACTTTAAATTAAAATTTTAAATTATGCTAATGCCATTTAATTTGCAGCAATGGATTGATGAAAATCGCGATTTGTTGAAGCCGCCAGTAGGAAATAAAAACCTTTACAAAGAGGCTGGTGATTTTATTGTTATGATTGTTGGAGGTCCCAATGCACGAAAAGATTATCATTATAACGAGAGCGAGGAATTATTTTTCCAAATTGAAGGTGACATTACAGTTCGGATTCAGCTAGATGGTAAAGCTCAGGATATTCAAATTAAACAAGGAGAAATGTTTTTACTTCCTGGAAATACACCACATTCTCCTATTCGAGGCGAAAATACTGTTGGGTTGGTTATTGAGAAAGTTCGTAAAGGAACTAATTTAATTGATGGGTTGATGTGGTTTTGCGACAAATGCAATACGCAATTAAAAGAATATAAATTCCCACTTGAAAATATTGAGAAGGATTTCTTACCTCGATTCAAAGAGTTTTACACTTCTGAAGAAATGAGAACGTGTAAAAATTGTAATCACGAAATGGAAATTGATGAGCGCTTTGTTTAAAGCGCTTTTTGGAATTAGAAGTTAATAAATTGGTAGGTGTTAGTAACGCTAATTGAATTAAATTTTTCTTCCAATTTCAAGCTTTTTCTTCTCAATTCTTTTATTGTATAAACGTGAATTGGTTCTTCATCAACACCATTATATAAAAACACTTGTCCTTTGTTGTCTTCAAATTGCCATGTTCCATGCTCATAAAAACCTTGTAATTGACCTGCATAATTAGTTACAGTTGACATAGAGTATGATCCATCTTTATCAAAAACTAATTTAATTGTTTGATTATCATCTGTTTTATCAGTTTCATTTTTAAAGTAAGATTCTAGAATCCAATCATTGCAAAGTCTTGCTTTTCTTGAAACGAAAGAAACACTTGGGCCATCACTGTATTTACTACAAGAAGAAATAGTCAAGAAAGAAATTGCTAATAAACTAAGTACAAATAATCTCATTTTGTTGATTTTTGTTCAAATTTAGCATTAATTATTTCACTACAAAAAAAAAGCCACCCAAATTTAAATGATTCCAAGTTAATTCATAATTCTTCAAAATGTTTTAAGTTGAAAAAAGTATATCTTTTTTAATAATTTGTTTTAGTTATTCAATGGTTTGATTTACGAATGTTTAAATATGTTTTAGTTTTACATGGTTCAGTAAAAAAGAACTTTTATTTTATCATCCTTAAATTCATTTACCTTAGGATTTAAAAAAGAAAAAAATAATAAAATTTTCATATTTAATTTTTTTTGGCAAAATTGGACAAACAAAATTTATTTAACTCCTTTAAAACGTTAATTTTGTTCAGCTTAAACCTTTTTATGAAACAAATTTTAATCTTCGCATTACTAGTGAGTCTTTTTTCCTGTTCAGATTCAAATTTGAAAAGTGAA
>CALPMC020000063.1 GCA_943324565.2 Chitinophaga pinensis
GTCGTCTTTCTCCACATTGTCAAAAATTCGACCGCGGCAAAAAGGAAAATAATTTGAATCTATGTGACCACCACAAGCGCCTGCGTGTTCAAAATTATCTTTGTTTAAATAAGCTAAAATTTTAGGTTGAACAGCGACAATTTTTTCATTTTCCAAGCTTTTAATCAAAGGTTCCAACCAATTTGGCGTTACTTCAACATCGCTATTGAGCAATAAATACGCGTCAAATTCACCTTTTAATTGTTCCAATGCATCATTGTAACCTCTTGCAAAGCCATGGTTTTCAGCGTTGTGAACTAGTCTAAGTTGTGGGTAATTTGTTTTTAAAAAGTCAACAGAATCATCGGTGCTTGCATTTTCAGCAATAATAACTGTATGTTTTTCTGAATGTTCCAATACACTCGGTAAATAAGTTTCCAAGTGTTTTCTACCATTGAAATTTAGAATAACAACCGCAACCTTCAAATCTTTCATTTAGTACTGTCTAAAAAGATCATTGCTATTTCCACCAAAGTGTTGCTGATAGTTTTGGTTTGGATTATCAACATTTCCGTTGTTGTTGTTACGTTTTGCAAGAATTTGTTGCCAGCCAAAATTTTTTGTTTCGCCCAACATATCAGAATGCAGTAAACGATAAGCATTGTTCACTAAATCAGGATTGTAGAAAATAAAGCGTTTGTTGCTGAACGAAGCAATTTTGTTGTAAGTCCAAATTTCGTAAGGATATTCGGAAGGTGATGTTTCTTTTGTAACAACCGAACTCGGAGCACCATATTTTAAATACACACGTCCGCGATCGGTTTCAAATCCATCTTGGAAGTTATTTCCATAAATTTCATTCACAAATTGAACTTGGATTTTGTATTTCATCCATGCATCGTAGCTGTTTTGAGGACTTGACTGTACCCAAAAAGCTTGCAAATGTTTGCGGATTTTCTCTGAATTTTTAGTTTTTAAAGTTGCAATAAGGTTCTTAATTTCTGCAGGACGAGCGATTGGAATTAAACTTGCTAAATAAAACGAAACGCTATCGTCAGTGATTGATTTTTGAAACGCTGGGTCGAGTACCATTTGCTCTGGATTGAAACTGGCAACCACTTCATTACTGCGTTCAAACGGATAATTTTGTGTAGCTAAAACTTCCATTTTTCGATTGACCAATTCAACCACTAGTTTGTAAGTTCCTGTTTCTAAAAGTTCTATGTCATACGTTTTAAAAATTGGAATCACTTTTTCGTTTTTTACACGCGTCATTTTTGTGAAGGACTCAATTTCAGTATCTGTTTGAGCATTTACGATTTTTTGAACAACTCCAACTAAAGTATCTTGCAATAAATCAGCATTATAAATTTCAAAATAAGCTGGGATTTTTGTTAAACTGGAAGAATAAAAGTTTGAAATCCAAGGAATGATGTGATAACCTGATTTTTGGAAATTTGATGCAGCATCCGAACGATAGGCGTATTCTGCAATTTCAATGTCAGAAATCGAATAGGTTTTCGAATAATCTTCAATCGAAATTGGAACTTCGGCTGCAACAGATGACTTTTCTTTGTTGATATCAACTAAATTCAATTTCAATTTAAAATTTCCTGGAGGCAGTAAAAAGCGTCGCACTTCATAGAAGTCATCTTGAACACTGTCTTTTGATAGAGGAGATTCTAAGATATAAACGTCTGAATTGACTTTATTTTCACCTTGGTAAATTTCAATTGAAACAGCAATTTTTGATTGAATTCCATCAGTTACAGGAATAAATTTAGCTGTCGATCCAACGAATTGAAGGTAAATTTCAATGTAATTTCCTGTTTCTGGCGCGTAGAATTGTTTCGTATCCAAATAAGCTTTCAACTTTGAACCTTGCGAAAAGGAACTAAAACTTAGAATTAAAGTGAATAGAAGCAGAAAATTTCTCATACTAGATTTTAGTTAAAGGTAGAGATTTCTATTTATTCCTCAATATTTAGACGAATTTTTTGTGCCAATTGACGATTATAGGTCTCCAACAAAAATTTGAAATAGTTGTCTGTACTTTTGGAAATACATTTGGTATAATGCTTTATTCGATGCTCGATGTGATCCTGCAAACTTTCTTGTAAAAGTAAGGCGTGGTCGAGGTTTTTGGCAGAAGCTTCAATTGCATCGAAGTGATTTAAAAGTGAATTTTCAATACAGTTTTTTCCTTTTTCACCACGTTCCATACAACTAAAATAGTCTTCTTTGATGTTGAAACTTTCAAGCATCTTCGTGTCAATAATTTTTTCAAAACCTTTAGGGAACTCAAATTCAATTTCAAACTCCATGTCTTCCAATTCGGAAACGCGCGATTCCAAAAAGCGATCTGGAAAACGGAATGCATCTTGCCAATTGATATAATCTTGCCAATAACCGAAGCGTCGAACATTATTTCCTAAATCAATAATTGAAAATGTGTCTTTTTCTGGTAATTTTCGAGAACCACGTCCAATCATCTGGTGATATAAAGTAAGCGAACGTGTAGCACGATTGATGATAATTGTTTTTACAGTCGGTTCGTCAAAACCAGTTGTTAAAATCCCAACAGAAGTCAAAATTGCATTTGGTGTTTCACGAAACCAACTCAATACTTCTTTTCTGTCTTTATCACTGAAGGTTGAATCAAGGTGACGAATATTGTGTTTTAATTTCTTAAATGATTCTTCTACACGGCGCGAAGTTTCGATTCCTGCATTAAAAATCAAGGTTTTTTGTCCAAGTGCGATTTCTTCGTAAGCAAAAATTAATTTTTCTTGCATGAAGTAATTACTATAGAGGACATCAGAGCTTCCAACGGTAAAATCGCCATTTGTTCCAATTTTCAAACCATGTAAATTCACATCGTAAGAATATGTCTCAGCATTGGCTAAATAACCGTTTTCAATTAAGTTTGAAATCGATTCGCCAACTAATAGTTTATTGTAATTATCCTTTAGTGGTAAAGCTTTGTTGCTACTTAGTGGCGTTGCAGTTACTCCTAAAATATTGCTTGTTTCGTAGAACTGAAATATCTTACGGAAACTATTATAGTGTGCCTCATCAACAATTACAAGACCAACGTTTTCAATAAAATTGTCATTTTCATTTAAACGATTATTTAAGGTTTCCACCATTGCAATAAAACAATTGTAATCTTCTTGATCGTTTAGGTTTTTTACCTCTGAATTTATGACTTTATTGCGAACTCCAATTGCGTTTAATTGCTTGGATGTTTGAACTGAAAGCTCGATACGATGCGTTAAAATAAGCACTTTTTTTCCCCATTCTTCGATGTAACGTTTTGTTATATCGGAGAAAATCACTGTTTTACCACCACCAGTTGGAAGTTGGTATAACAAATTAAAATTAGCTCCGTTTTTGCGAAGTTCATCTAATACGTTGGTAACAGTGTTTACTTGAAAGGGATAAAGCTTTTTGGCTTCGTATAAATCGAGATCAATCATTGGCGTTTGCGAAGTTGCAAAGATACGCCTTTATTTGTATTTGAAGGGCAGAAAGCTAATATTGCTTATTAATTTAATAATGATTTTCTAACCTTTAATGGCAATAATTTGCTAGCAATACTTCCAATCTACTTTAAATCAGTTAGAAACGCTATTTTTAGGTTATTAAGGAAAAATTGTCTTTACATTGATTTGTGTGATTAGGAGATTTTTGAAAACACAAATAAACATTCTAATGCAATCTGATTGGATCGTTCAAAGTATTTTTCAGCTTGCTGTGGAGTACCGTCAAAGGCTTTTGGGTCCGTGTAGGTTGTGCCAATTCGCAACTCAACACCAGGAATAAACGGACAATTTTGTTCAGCGTCTGAGCAAGTCATTATCGCTGTAAAATTGCTCGAAGGATTAAAACTATCGTCGTAAACTTTTGAAAAACAGATCGTAAATTGGGTTTCTTTCGTTCCAAAAGCTACTTTGTAAATTGGATTTTCGTTGAGTTCTTCTGTCGCTATTTCAAAACCTGTTTCTTTCAAAGCTTGAATTGCATTGGGGTTGAAAGCGGTAGCTTCTGTTCCGCCTGAAAAAGTGTTTACGTTCTCGATTCCAAAATAAGACGCGGCAACTGCTGCCCAGATTTGTCCAAAATGACTGCGACGTGAATTGTGTGTGCAGACATACATTAAGTTAATTGGAAGATTCCCATCCTTTTTTGATTGAATGTATTCAGAAATTTTGGTAAGAAGTTCCTTTCGCTCCTTAGGAATTGTGTCAAACTGATTTACAAGTTGATCACACTGATTTTTCAATATTTCAAACATTTTAATAGAATTTAGCAACAGCCACCACCAGGAGTACAAGTCGCTTTTGATGTACCTAATTCCACTAAATTTTTCTTAAGTTTTTCCGCTGGAATGCCACACGAATCAGATGCTAAACAAGCGGTAACTTTTGAAGTCAATTGAAAGTTTGATCCATCGAAATCGAGTCCATATTTTCCAATAGTTTCACTTTGGTATTCTACTTCGATTTCTAATTCAGGGCTGATGTTCAATACTTTTTCAGAAAGTTCAATGATATTTACCAATTTAATTGGCGCCAAACGATGGTCGTAATCGCCAGCTTCCCACAATTGGAAATTAATTACTTTTTCTTCGCGTACTTTTCCACCGCAATCGATGAAGTTTTTGGTAATCATTCCAACTTCCGTCACGTGAAAATGTTCCGGAACAACTGATTTGTCTGGCAATTGAAAAATAACAGCATCTAAGCTGGAAAGAATTTCTTTGATTTCGTTTAAGTTCATTTTTTATTTTTTTAATTGTTAGTTAAATATCAACAACATTTTGAGTTGTTTTTAGTGATTAATTGATTGGTAATCAGGTTTATTTTGTTATTTAATTCTGAAAAAACTTCTTGATTCAAACAGTAGCAAATGGCAGTTCCTTCAATGGTTCCTATAATGAGGTTTGCATTTTTCAGTTCTTTTAGATGTTGAGAAATTGTTGCTTGTGCAAGTGGTAATTCATCGACGATATCGCCACAAATACATTTTTCATTTTTAAGTAAAAACTCAATTATTGCAATACGTGCTGGATGTGCCAATGCTTTGAAGAGAGTTGCTAATTCATTTTGATTGGTTGTGAATGAATCTGTTTTGGTTATTCCCATCGTTTTATTGATTTATATATTGCAATATTACGATTAATATATTGTAAAAACTATTTTTTTAGTGTTTTGATTTTGAAAGAGATACTAAGGTATTGAGCACAAAACCAATTAAACCAAGTACAACAAGAATTACATATTTGACAATAGTTTTCTTATGCTTCCAATTAGGAGCAATCAACAAAAGTAACCTACTAAGAAAAGCATACGAAATAGCAAAATAAAATAAGATAGTAGAAGCTATCTTTTAAATTCATTCTAATTAAATTCAAAAGAAATATGAAAAAATTACTTTTCAGTTTCCTCAATACATGCCATCACTTTTTCCACCATCAATTTTGAACCAACATAGTAAGGGACTCTTTGGTGTAATCGCTCTGGTTTAATTTCTAAAATTCTTTTTCTTCCGGTTGTTGCTAAACCTCCCGCTTGTTCTGCAATTAAAGCCAAAGGATTACATTCATAAAGCAATCTTAATTTTCCTTCTGGTGCACTTAATACATCTGGATAAATATAAATACCACCTTTGATTAAATTTCTATGAAAATCAGCTACCAATGAACCAATATATCTTCCAGAGTAAGGCATTCCTGTTTGGTTTTCTCTACTTTGACAATAATTGACATAATCTCTAAGTCCTTGCTCACATTCGAAAATATTCCCTTCATTCATAGCATACATACGTCCAATTTCTGGCATTTTCATAGTTGGATGAGACAAACAAAACTCCCCAATGGAAGGATCTAGTGTAAAGCCATTCACTCCATTTCCAGTTGTATATACCAGCATTGTAGATGATCCATATAGTACATAACCTGCTGCAATTTGAGCAGTTCCAGGTTGTAACATATCTTCCAAAGTTGCTTCAGTTCCAATGGGAGAAATGCGTTTATATATTGAAAAAATTGTTCCGATTGAAACATTTACGTCTATATTACTAGAGCCATCTAATGGATCGAAAAGTACAATGTATTTTCCGTTTTTGGATTGTTGGCTTTTGAATGCAACGAAATCATCATTTTCTTCAGAAGCAATCCCACATACTTCTCCACCTTGCTCAAAAGCATTAATGAATGCTAAATCAGCAACAACATCTAATTTTTGTTGTTCTTCTCCTTGAATATTTTGTCCTCCTTGAGCACCAAGTATGTGATCGACCAAACCAGCTTGTCGGACATCTCGAGATACGATTTTAGAGGCAACAGCTATATCATTCAACAAGCGCGAAAATTCACCAGTTGCAAATAAATAATCTGATTGGTTTCTTAAGATGAATTCTTGTAGGGTAATTAATTTAGACATATGTTGGGGTTGATATAATAAAAAAAGCCCGTCAATTGACGGGCTAACTAATTATATAAAATTACATTGAGAAAATACTGCTTATTTCAGAATCAGACATTGTTTCGATTGGGTTCAATATTAATGCTGGAATCAATGCATCATTTGTAATAATGTATTGTTCATAATTACTCGAAAGTAAGGTAAATAAACCCGTGTTACTTAAGTTCATAATTGCGATTAAATCAGCATCGACGCTTGTTGCGTATTTTACTACTTCCTTATCAAATCCACTTCTTGGAATAATAGAAGTTTTAATACTAATTCCTCTTTCTTGGAAAAATTTTTGAGCGAATGTAATATTAGAAACAACTTGATTCCTTAAGTATTGGTCGCTTTCGTCTGGTGTAACAACATGAACTTCAGAATTAAAATATTTTGCAAGATTAGCAACAATGGCAAACTTTTGTTTCGTTTCTTTGTGTAAATCCATCGGAACTACTATTAAATCGTAACCAGTTACTTTAATCTTTTTTTCTTTTTCTTGAACGATTATAAACGGAACGGAGGAATTTGTAACTACTTTTAACGCTTTACTTCCAGTGATATGTTGCCATCCATGAGCACCGTGTGTTCCCATGATAATTAACTCAGCCATGTGCTCAGCAGCAAAACCACCTATGTCTTCAAAAATACTTCCTATGCGAACATTAGGAACGATTGTAATTCCTTGATTGATATGTTTTTCAACAATAGCTTCCAATTTTTGAATTGATTCTGGAATTTGAGATTCTTTAGAAACAACATGTAAAAGTTGAATCGTTGCTTCCAAAGGCTTTGCAGTTACAATCGCATGCTCTAAAGCAATGTCAGCTACGGAAGTAAAATCGTGAGGAACAATAAAAGTTTTAACGCTCATAAATTTGTTTTTTGCAAATTTACAAGAAACTAAGAAAGTAATGCTAAATTTTTTACCTTTATTTTTGTTCTTAGCAAAAACGTAATTAAAAACGCTTAATAAATAATTCTATGGCAATCGTTGGGAAATTAATAAAGAAAACAACAGCACTTAGTCATAAACGAAATGCTAGAAAAGGTGTGGAGTATAAACATCAGTTGGAAACTTTAAAATTATTATTAGAAAGAGCAAAAAATACAAAATTTGGTTTTGTTCATTCTTTTCATGAAGTACTTAAAAAAGTTGATGCTGTTACTTATTTTCAAAAAAATGTTCCACTTACTGATTACGAATCATTTTATAAATTATGGTTGGAAGAAACAATAAATGGTGCAAAAGATCATACGTGGCGTGGAAAAATCAGGTATTTCGCCTTGTCCTCAGGAACTACTGGCACTCCAAGTAAACGGATTCCTGTAACTTTAGAAATGATTCGTTCCTTTCAAAAAACAAGTTTGCGTCAACTTTCTGTTTTGCATGAATTAGATCTTCCAGAAGCTTTTTATGGAAGCAGTATTTTGACAGTTGGTGGTTCTACAAAATTGAATAAAGTAGGAAAACATATTGAAGGAGATTTAAGTGGAATTTTAAGAAAACATACTTCTCTAGTAGCAACGCCGTTTACCAAACCCGGGAAAAGAATCACAGATTTAAAGACTTGGAATGAAAAATTAGAAGCAATAATTGAAAAAGCGCCACTATGGAACATAGGAATTATTGCAGGAATTCCGAGTTGGTGTATTTTATTACTCGAAAAAATTAAAGAGCACTATCAGCTTGATTCCATCCACGAGATTTGGCCGAATCTACAAGTGTATGTACATGGTGGTGTTTTTATGGATCCTTACATCAATCGATTGGAAAAATTAGGAACAAAAAAGATAGAATTATTAGATACTTATTTAGCTTCTGAAGGTTATTTTGCTTACCAAACTTCTCCTAACAGAAAAGGAATGAAATTACTTTTGAATTGCGGGATTTTCTATGAATTTATTCCTTTTAATTCCGACTATTTTGACGAAAACGGAAAATTGATTGACAATCATAATGCACTTACAATTAGTCAAGTGCAGGAAGGTGTCGATTATGCAATGGCTATTTCGACAAATGCTGGATTGTGGCGCTATTTAATTGGTGATTTGGTGCGTTTTATAAACATTGATGATTACGAACTAGTAATTACTGGTAGAATCAAACAATTTTTGAGTTTATGTGGCGAACATTTATCTTTGGATAACATCAATCAAGCATTACTTTCTTTGTATGATGAATTGGCTGTTTCTGTTGATGAGTTTACTATTTACGCTAATGAAAAAGATCAACGTCATGTTTGGTATTTGGGTGTAAATCAAACAGTAAATAAAGAGGAAATTTTGAATTTTATAGATAAGGAGCTTTGCAAATTGAATGATGATTATGCTTATGTTAGGAAGTATAATTTGAAAGAACCAATAATTGAATTTGTTTCATCAACATTGTTTTATGATTTTCTTGCTTCTTTAGGGAAAACGGGAGGTCAGAACAAAATGCCACGGGTACTCAATAAAGAACAATCTATTTTATGGAATCAATTCTTGAAAGAAAGAGTTTGAAATTAGCTTTTGAAAGCAACGATTAATTTCAATTTGAATATTACAATTGTTCGTATAAAATATTATTTCGTTAAAATCAATAATTTAATAGAACTGAGAATTTGTTGAGAATATTCTTTAATAAATAACAGTTTCAGAAAGGGGTTGAAATTGTTCTCAACGACATATATGAATTTGCTCTAAACAAGTTTTAAACTTCTTTTTCAATTTAACGTCTAAATACTTACTTTTGCCCAAATTTTTGACATATGGGAAGAGCATTTGAATACCGAAGAGCAGCAAAAGAAAAACGTTGGGACAAGATGTCTAAAATGTTTCCAAAACTTGGAAAGGCAATTACAATGGCAGCAAAAGAAGGGGGAATTGATCCTGCAACGAATGCTAAATTGAGAACGGCAATCCAAAACGCGAAGTCAGAAAATATGCCGAAAGACAATATCGAATCGGCAATTAAAAGAGCAGCACAAAAAGATATCGCGTCGTTTACAGAAGTAAATTATGAAGGTAAAGGTCCACATGGAGTTCTTGTTTATGTTGAATGCGCTACAGATAATCCTACACGCACGGTTGCAAACGTAAAATCTTATTTCAATAAAGCAGGTGGAGGAGTGGTTCCAAATGGTTCTATGGAATTTATGTTTACAAGAAAATGTGTTTTTGAGTTTGTGAAAACTGATGCAATTGACGTTGAAAATTTAGAGCTTGAGTTGATTGATGCTGGTTGTGAAGAAATTGAAGTGGAAGGTGAAAGTATTATTGTTTACGGTGATTATACTTCATTTGGAACATTAGCTAAAGGGCTGGAGGATTTACAAATAGAGGTTCAAAAGTCAAGTTTAAAACGTATCCCGACAACTCCTGTAGAATTTTCAGAAGAACAATTAGTTGATATCGAAAAAATGTTAGATAAAATCGAAGACGATGATGATATTCAACAAGTATTTACAAACATCGCTTAACTTTATACTAAAACGCGCAATTGATAGTTATATACTAGTATGAAATTTAAGTCTTCTGTTTTATTTTCAATCTTTGGAATAGTATTGCTTTTTGCGTGTTCAACGGAGAATAATTCATTGTTGAATCGTACTTATCACTCCACAACTGCTCGTTATAACGGTCATTTCAACGCAACAGAATTGATGCGTATTGCAATGAAAACCTATACTGATTCACGAAAAGAAGATTTCTACAATTTACTACCAGTAAATCCATTACCAAACGAAACCGAAGTGAAAGGAATGTATCCTGCAATTGATACTGCGATTGTAAAATGTTCAAAAGTAATATTGAATCACAGTATGCCAAGTGCAGAGAATATGGCAATGAAATCTGTGGAATACAATACTTGGATAGATGAAAATTGGTTAACGGTTGGAAAAGCATATTATTTCAGAAGAGATTATGAAAAAGCAATGAAGAATTTTTTATTCGTAAAGCGTTTTTTTACAAAGGATCCTTCTATGTTTGAAGCAGAATTATGGCTTGCAAAAATAAATATCGAACTAAATAAATTCGCAGATGCAAAATTGGCTTTAGATAATTTGAATGAAATTTCTCAAGCGCAGAAAAAAAGAAAATTTAATGATTTTATTCCGTTTTATAAGCCAAAACCAGACCCAAATGCAGAGCCTGAATTACCTCGCATGAATAAGAGTTTGCAGTTTGAAATATATAAAACTTATGCCGATTTGGCAGTAAAAAGAAAAGAGTATGAAGCAGCATCCGAAGGTTTAAATCTAGCAATTTCAAAGTGTAAATCTTCAAAGGAAAAAGCTCGTTTACATTTTATTTTAGGGCAAGTTTATAATCGAAACAGAAACATTGACTCAGCAAGTATTCACTTTAATCTTGCTAACAAATCTTCAGCGTCATTTGAGATTGCGTTTAACGCTCGTTTGAATCGCGCAATGGTTGGAAGTAGTGCAAATCTTGGTCGCGACTTGAAAAAAATGTTACGAGATGCCAAAAATGCACAATACAAGGATCAGATTTATTATGCGATGGCAAATTACGAACTGAATCGAAGTGATAAACCTAAAGCTACTGTATACTTAACGAAATCTGCATTCTTTTCTTCTACAAACAAACGCCAGAAAGCAATGTCTTATGAGAAATTAGGTGATTTAACCTTCGCTGATAAAAATTATGTTTCAGCTCAAAAATATTACGATTCATGTTCGCGATTTATAGACGATAACTATCCTAATGGTGAATTAGTAAAAAGCAGAGCTATCAAACTTTCAGATTTAGTAAAGGCAATTGAAACAGCAAATTTTGAAGACAGTGTACAACAAATAGCAAAACTATCAGAAAAAGATAGAACTGAATTTTTGAAGGATGTTCTGAATAAAATCAAAGAAGAAGAACAAAAACGCAAAGAACAAGAAGCTGCAAAAATGTTAGCACTCCAAGATCAGGCGAATTCAAATGTAGGAAGTTCCAATTCGAATAAATTTGTTTTTAATAACCCAAAATTACGCGAGGCTGGTTTCAATGAATTTAAGAAAATATGGGGTGTTCGCGAAAATGAAGACGATTGGAGACGAAGTGAGAAAGTAGTGAATGTGCTTAATAAAAAAGATGATGCGGAAATAGACTCATTAAAAGCAACTGCTAGTAAGTCAAAAGAGGATACGCTTTCTGTTGGATCATTATTGAGAAATATTCCATTAACTGAAGAAGCAATGAAAGCTTCAAAAGAACGTTTGTTGGATGCATTATTCACTTCAGGAGTATTGTATAAAGAGATTTTGAACGAAGAAGAATTAGCTGCGAATCAATTCAAAAAAGTACTAGCTCAAAAAAATATCGGACTTACAGATTTATCCTCAGCTTTTCAGTTATATAAAATTAATGAAGCAACAGGTGAAAAAGATCGCTACAAAGATCATATTATTGATTTTTATCCAAATTCTGACGCTGCAAAATATTTCAAAGATCCAGATTTCTATTTAAAGCAGAAAGAAAATGCAAAACAAGCGGAAAAGGAATATGTTGAGCTCGTTGATCGCTACAATGGACTTGATTATCGTTATGTGGCAACAGAATCACAGAAAGTAATTGACAACGATAGAACCAATGCCTATAGAGCAGAGTACATGTTGTTGAACGTTTTAGCTGTTGGTCAAACAACTGAAAATAAAAAAGAATTAGTTCCAAAATTGAAAGCCATAATTTCTGAAAAACCAGGAACTCCTCAAGCAATAAGGGCTCAAGAAATGTTGGTGATTATTGATAAAGGTTTCTCTAAAAATGAAGCAGTTAATTTCAACAAAACATACGCTTACGAATATACAACTGAAGGAAATCAAAGTGTTATCATTTTACTCGATACGGATGATGATAGCGATGATGCCAAAAAGTTGATTTCCGATTTCTCCAATAAGAAATTTAAAACGAATCGTGTAAAAGTTTCGATGAAAACAAGTATGTCGGAAAAGAATTTTATGTTGGTTCAAGATTTCCCGAATGTCAAGGGAGCACAGGAATATATTGATGCTTATAAAGCTGGTTTTGAAATTTTAGATGATTTACAAGACAATAAAATTTACATTATTTCGACAGAAAATTTGAAAAAGTTAATTGAAACATCGAAATTTGACGAATATAAGTTGTTTTATGATGATAATTATTAAGAAAATATGCTAGAACGTAAAGGATTTTTTGGAACAAACTCAAGTACCCCCGCAATGAGTGAATCAACTAGTGATAAATGGAATAGAATTCTATCAGGAACAGAGATAACAGGAAATATAGTTTCTGATTCTAATATGATAATTGAAGGACAAATTAATGGTAATGTGAATTGCTCTGGAAAAGTACATATTGGTACCACTGGTAGAATATCTGGAAATTTAAAAGCAACTAATGCTGAGTTTGAAGGCAGTCAAGAAGGTGAAATTACAATTGAAAGCCTGTTAATTTTGCGCAGCACAGCACGCATCAAAGGAAATATTGAAACCTTAAAATTAAATATTGAAGAGGGAGCATTTTTTGAAGGAGCATGTGTAATGAAATCTCCAGTTTCTTCTACTAATTTTGCTGAATCAGTATCGTTTGAATAATAAGGATAAACGTCCTAATTTATTTCTTAAATTTTCCTCAGTAGGTATTCAAATGGCTGGAATTATAGCTTTTTTTACTTGGTTGGGGAATTATTTTGATGCTAAATATCTCAATACGATTCCATGGTGGACAATTGGTTTATCTCTTTTTGGAGTGATAACGTCGTTAGTTTTAGTAATCAGGGAGGTAATTAACTTAAATAAGGAAAATGAATAGTATTGTTTTGTTAAAACATTGGCTGTTGATTGCATTACCAATTTCTGTTTATGTTTTGTTCAATCGTTTAAATTTATTTTCAATCGATTTGTTCCTATCGAATTTCGTTGCAGGTGTCAATTTATTTATTTTCACTATCAGCGTGTTGATAATGCAAGTTGGTAAAAGAAACAAGCCAGAAGAGTTTGTTTTTCGCTATCTATCTATGACAACTGTACAGATATTGTGCTTTCTAGCAATAGTTACCGCTTTAATTTTTACTAAGAAACCAAATGTTATTGTCTTTCACAATTTATCACTTTTTAGTGTTTTATTGGTTTTTCAATCAATAGGATTGGTAGTTTTCAAAAGTAACGAGATTAAGCGTTAAAACGAGTTTAAAATAATCACAGCTGAGAATATATCATATTTTTTCTCTTGTACCATTTTACAAGCTCAAACCAAACAACGCTTAGAAATCCAACTCCAATTGAAATCAATAATTGTGAAGTATTTAATAATTCAAATTCGAAAAATAAACTAATAGGCTTAACAAATAAAAGTAGAGAAACACTAAAGATTGTCAAGGTTATTATGTACGAAACGAGATTGTTTTTATAGCGAATTGTTTTGAAAAAAGAATCATGAAACGAGCGACTTATTAGCGTTAGAAATATGTTTGAAGTAATTAATGTAGTGAAAACCATTGTTCTAGTTGTCGCTTCTGAATAACAATGATAAACAGCAAATTGATAAATAAATAAGGTTCCAAAGGAAATTAAAAATCCTTGTAAAATGCTAACAGACAATTCTTTCCAGTTGAAGAAAGTTGTGGATAACACTTTTGGAGCTTGAAGCATAGTGTCTTTTTTCATTGGTTCATTTTCAAAAATAATCGAGCAAGTTGGACCCATTATAACTTCAAGAAAAATGATGTGGATTGGAGAAAAAATTGTAGGGTAAATCCAACCTAACGCTAGTGGAATAAATACGATTAGAAGAATCGGAATATGAATCGAAATGATATATTGGATTGCTTTTTTAAGATTGGAGTATATCTTTCTACCCATGGCAATTGCAATCACCATCTTAGATAAATCGTCATTTAAAATAATTAGAGAAGCAGCTTGTTTTGCAATTTCTGAACCTTTTTTACCCATCGCAATTCCAATATGTGCTGCTTTCAATGCTGGTCCAACATTTACTCCATCGCCGGTCATTGCAACAATTTCATTATTTGCTTTTAATGCTTTAATGATTCTTAGTTTGGCTTCAGGGAACATTCGCGTGAAAATATGGGTAGAAGCCACACATTTTCTCAAATCCATATCGTTTAATTTCATTAATTCGTCACCAGCTATTTGACGGTCATAATCTTTAAAACCAATTTGTTTTGCGATAGCAATTGTTGTTTCAGCGCTGTCCCCAGTTATGATTTTAACTGTTATTCCAGCTTTATAGAATTCTTTTAATACGACTTTAATATTTCCCTTTGGTGGATCGTAAAAAGCAATGATACCTTTAAATTCGAACGCCAAATTTTGTTGGTTTTTAGGGAATTTTTCACCTTCAAACTTAGCTTCACCAATTCCAAGTAAACGATAACCATCTTGCGCTAAAAGTTTTATCGCTAAACTTATTCGTTCTTTTTCTAATTTAGATAGTTTGGAAATTTCCAGAAATGCCTCAGGTGCGCCTTTTGCTCCAATGATTCGTTTACCGCTTTTATCTTCCAAAACATGAGTCATCATCGGAGGTTGACCACCCAAAGTATATTCATGTTTCATACTAAAATTCGGTCGTTCATCAATGGAATGCTTTTCTTTATAACATTTATGAATAGCTATTTCCATTGCGTCAAAAGGAACAATTTCACTAGCCCACATGGCTAAGGACAAAACTTCTTCTTCTGATGAATTAAATACTTTATCAGTTGAAATTATTTCATTATTTTCCAATACAAAAAGTTTGACAACACTCATTTTATTAGTGGTAATGGTTCCAGTTTTATCAATACAAATGACAGATGCACTTCCAAGTGTTTCAACGGTTTTCATTTGTTTTACAATAATCCCTTTTCTCATTAAACGATAAGCACCAAGGGCCATAAAGGATGTAAAGGCAACAGGAATTTCTTCTGGTAAAATACTCATCGCTAAAGTCAGTGATTGTAGTAAACTAGTTAAAACTTCCTTTGAATGAATAAAGTTTATAATCCAAACAATGATAAATACGATGATCCCCGCAATTGCCATTTTTTTAACAAAGTTGGATATCTGAATTTCGAGTGGTGTTTTTTCTTCTTTTATTGCAGCTAAACTTGAACCAATTTTTCCAAATTTGGATTCATTTCCAATTGAATTTACGATTGCGACAGCTAAACCACTTGCAACAGTTGTACCATTATAAATGAACTTATCTGATTTATTTTCATCTTTAAAAACGGCGAAAGATTCACCTGTTAGAATTGATTCATTAACTGAAAAATCATTGGATTGAATAATTATTCCATCAGCAGAAATAGCGGAACCTTCTTCTACAAATATGTAATCACCAACAACGATATCCTCACTTTTTATTGTAGTGATTTTACTGCTGCGAATCACTTTGGAATTTGGTTGAGATAAATCTTTTAGTTTTTCTAGTGCATTTTTACTCCGAGTATATTGAAAAAACGAAATTGAGGTTTGAAATAGAATGGCGATGGAAAGAAAAATACCGTCTCCGATTTTACCACTTACGAAATAAATTAAGGAAGCTAGTAGCAATAAAAGAATCATTGGTTCTTTGGTAATACGCTTAAATGCTTGAATAAATGTATTTTCTTTTTTAAATTTTAGTGTATTTGTACCATTTTTTTTTCTTTAAGCTATATTTTGCTCCTGTGATAATCCCTCTATATTAAAGTGATCACTTGACATAAATTAAACTTAACTATTATGAGATCTCGATTTTAAATTCTTGAGGTTTTAAAATCTAGTTGATTTACTTTTTCTGAAAATGAATCTGAAAGTTCAGTATGTCTGATTTTGCCTCCTAAATAGCCTGTGTATACTACTAATCCAAAACATGTAATAGCAAAAATCAAAATTCCATATGCTAATTTGTTAGAAGTGTTTGATTTATTAATGATTGCAAGAAGTCCAATAATAGATAATAGTCCCAATAGTAATAGACCAATAAGTGCAATTAAAGCAAAGTTTTCATGGGTTTTAATAGCGGAATCAACTATTCCAGGTATTTCTTCCACGATTTCTTCTGTACCTTCACCTGTTAAAAAAGCAATTCCTGCACCGAAAGTTGAAAGAATTAATACACCATAAGCAGCAATTTTTGTATCATTGCTTTTGATAATTATGGCGTAAGTGAGTACTAGACTTCCGATAAAAGCACCAAAAATAGGCAAATGAGTTATGAGTAGATGGATGTGTGCTGGCGACATAATAAAAGAATTAATTGTTGTTGAATAATTAGCGTTATTAAATTGAAAATCAATTTAGTAATTAGAAACTAAATGAGTTTTATAATTGAATTTTCAATTCACAAATTTAGGATCAGTCAAATGGGAAAATTCTACACAATTACTGATTCTACTTGTAATTTTCACATGTTGTGAAAAGCTGATTAGCAAAGTTCACTTTTGTCTTAAATGGAAATCGTAATTGTTGAGCTGTATCAATTTTATATTAAATCACAAACCACTGAGAAAAAGAAACAATTAGTGAAAATCATTCTAAAAGAATATTTAATTCAATGACTGGGTGTAACTTTTCAAAGGTTTAATTGTCTTATTAAAAAACCAAAATGCGACAAATTCTACTTTTAACTTTACTTTTAAGCTTTGCAAACTCATTTAGTGCGCAAGAAAAACAAACTAATTTTCCAATTGAAAAAAACACCATTTATGCTGAAGCTTTTGGTCAAGGATTTTGTTGGTCTTTGAATTACGATCGGCTTTTAAATACGGATAAAAAAGTGTTTAATTCTTTCACAGCAGGGGTTGTTTATGTTCCAAAACAAATTCAATTTGGAGATGGGAGCTATTTTGGCGTTCCAGTTTCTTATAATTGGTTGTTTGGAAAGAAAAGTCACCATTTAGAACTTGGCGTTGGAATCACTGGAATGGCTGTAAAATCAGAGTTTGGGCTTTCAACAGCTAATAATTTTTATACCTATTTGACTCCAAAAATTGGCTATCGTTTTCAGCGTCCACAAGGAGGTTTGTTTTTAAAAGTTACTGCCACACCAATGATTGACTTGGTAAGTTTTAGTGATCAATGGAGTAACAATGGTTCAATGCGAATTAGTTCCTTATTTAGTAATGTTCTTGGACTTTATTATCCTGCTTTTCCTTGGCCAGGATTTAGTATTGGATATACGTTTAAATAAGCATAAAAAAAGCGCTAAAGAAAACCTTAACGCTTTAATGAATTGAACTTTAATTATTTACTTATTGTCATTCGACAACATCGCCTGAATTTGTTTCATTGTTTTTTGCATTCCTTCAGCGCTTCCGTCTAAGAAAATCGTATTTCCTTTTCCGTATTCAGCAAAGTTTTTGATTGCTTCTGTCCACATAGAAAACAAGATAACATTAGTGTCAAGATTCGCTTGTTTCATTTCTTCTGCCGCTTCCGACATACCTTTTGCTACTTCTTGACGGAACAAAGCAACACCTTGACCTCGAAGCATTGCTGCTTCTTTTTCTGCTAAGGCTGCGATTTTTATAGCATTACCTTCAGCTTCAGCTGCTTTTGTTTTCGTGATTAACAAAGCTTGTCCTTCATTTTCTGCTGCTGCTTTTAAATTGTTAGAAGCCACAACTTTACTCATGCTTTCAATAATTGCTGCATCAAAAGTGATATCATTAATTTGCAAATCGAGTAGGTGGTAACCCCAAGTTTCTAAGGTATGATCGATTTGACTTTTTACATTTTCCACTAATTCGTGGCGTAATCCTAAAATTTCTGATTGCTTTTGACTTGCAACATAGGAACGAATAGAACCTTCAATTGTACGAATCAAAGCTTGCATCAAATCTTTGTTTGAAATGAATTTAAATGCTACTTTTTTAATCGTTTCTTCTTCAGCATCCATTACACTATAAAGCAACATACTCTTAAAGTAAACATTCGCCTGATCGATTGTAACTGCTTGAAATTCCATCTCTATACTTTGATTTTGAATAGATATACGTTTCGTAACTTGTTCGATAAAAGGAATTTTAAACCTCAAACCAGGAGGCAGTGCACGTTTGTACTTTCCGAACATCGTGATAACTGCGATAGTTCCTTGTTTAACCGTAAACAATGATAATGCCATAAGAACGATTATCACTGCAATAACTATAACTATTGGTTCCATATTTTGATTTTGATTAAAAGTACTAAATTTTGTAAATATCTTTTGTTTTTTTTTTTTTGAAGAATGGTAGTAAATCAGTTCATACAATTTAATAGACTGGTTGAATTGGTAAATATTAAACTTCAAAAATTAAATTGAAGCTATGGAGGAATATTATGAAAATTAAGTAAAAATTTTTTGAGTGTCCGCTTTCATACCAGTAAACCTGATGCTGTTGCTAAAACCAACCTGTCAAAAAGTCGATGACCAAAATATCTCCTATTAATTTTGTAACAAAACTCGTCTAAGTAATTTTTTAAGTATTTGAGTTTTACCATGTGATATGTTCCAAGTAAATTTCTTTTAGCGTTGCTTATTGCTATATGTACCCATTTTAAGTTTGTTTTA
>CALPMC020000064.1 GCA_943324565.2 Chitinophaga pinensis
CAAAATAAATACATTGATAATTGCGACAATGAATTGTTGAATTTGATCTTCAAAATCGCGCTGTTGTCCAAAGTGTTGCAAGTTGATGTAACCCAACATTTTTCCTTCTCCGTTATAGAAAGGCAAATAAGACGAAATGTAAGACAGTTTTCCGATTTCTTCTCGGTTGGAGAAAAAGCTTTTATTGTTTAGTTTTAACTCTTCAAGTGCTTGCGGATTAATTTGTTCGCCGAGTAATCCAATGTTAAAAATCTTCGGTCGAGAAGAAGCAATCAAGTAGCCATTCGGGTCGTAAATATTCAAGTCGGTGACAAATACTTTCGAAAGTTTCATCAACACACTTTCCAGATAATTGCCATTGTCTTCAGCGTCCAAACCTTTGTAGTTAGCGACTTTTCCACGCAATTCTTCCTCCACCGAATGTAATTTTTCGTTGATGATTCTATCCGTAAATGTTTGGTATTGCTGTCCAACAAAAATTCCACTTCCTGTCCCGAAAAGCAACAAGGCTAACACAACCAACATTACCAATACGAATTGTATTTTGAAAGCTAAGGTAAACGAGTTATTTGCAATGAATTTACTACCCAAAAGTAAACTACTAAAAAGCAAGAGCAAGCCCCAAAAACTAAAGACATACGAAAAGGAGGTAACAAGTTCTAACCACGTTTTATTTTGACTAGAAAGTATGATGACAGCTTTGTTGTTTTTCTTGAAATAGTAATGATTATAACCATCGAAATCAAAGAAAGTCGCGTTTTCGGATGGAGTAGGGAAGGCGCGCAAAAATGTCGGGAAGTTATAATCTCCGTAGTGTTTTATAAGTTTATTACTTGTGTATTTTGCAATCGAGTATTTTTCCAATGAAGTCAACACTTTTGATTTTTCAGAAAGTAGCAAGCGCGGAAAACCGATTTCTTCAGGGATTCGTTTCGATTTCAAAGTGATGAAAAGTTCAGCCTTTTTACCTCCAACTTTTACTTCCAAACGGATGATGTAATTGTAGCCTGAAATCGCATCACGGATAAAATAAATAGAAGGATTAATTTGAGAAACTTCGCCGTTGCGCTCAATAATTTTTAAAACAGGTTCAAGTCCCTGCGCCTCTTTAGTAAGCAAGGAAACACCAACGGAATCAAAGAGGTTAAAACTCATTTCGTAACCTTCCCACAGTCCTTTGAAATGTCGTTTTTCTTGTATATCCCCAAAATCGGAAACGCTTAAATTGGGTTGTGTCGTACGAATCGTAGATTGAATAAGCGGATCAGAAAGTAATTTCGTTTTAATGTTTCCAAATTCAAGCTCTAAGTTAATATCTTGCTCAACAGCTAATTGGTTACCATAAAGAATGCGCGTTTCTTTGTCTTTACTGCTGTTGTGTTGATTTAAATCCGAGACAAATGAAGCCGAGAATAATCCTAAAATCAACAGTTGAAAGCCTAATTTTTGTCCGAATTTTTGTTTGTTTTGAAAGAAGAAGTTAGCAAATAAAAGTAGTATTGGTAAAATCAAAGGAATGATGTATTCGTCGTTGAGACTAATTCTATAAATCGCAAAAAGAATTCCCGAAACGAAGAAGAAACTGACGAAAACACCAATTTTTACCTGTTGAATTTTGATAGCGATAAGTAGGTTTTGAACTAAATGTTGGTAAACCGAAAAAATAACCCCAAAGAGCAATAGAATCAAAAAGGAGTAAGCATCTAATTGAAATAAATTCTCAAGGTTAAGCGGAATTGTTGAGTTGAGAATAACGAGATTCATCGTTTTTAAAATCAACCACCATAAGGCAAAAAGCAAAGGAATGTGCAGCCAAACTACCAGTTTAACTTGTAATTTATGGAGTAATTGAACGAGTGCTAAAACTGCAAAAGCGATGAAAATTATATTGATACATAAATCCAAAAAGGAAGGAAACCACTCGTTGTAAGCAAATAAATCTGCGGAAAGAAACTTCGCATTATTGAAAATCGGTGCAAAATCGATTTGATACAAAAGCAAGCGAAAAGCAAGCAGACTAATGATAAAAACGGCTGTTTTTTTTACTGAATTTTCGCAACGGTCATAACAGCCATAAATAAAAACTAAAAGTCCAATGATGAGTGAGATTATCGTAAAAGGCGATTGTGAATTGGCTTTCGCTTCTTTGGTTGGAATAGCTGAAAAGACGAATTTTTTATCTAGATTTTTAATGGGAGAACCAACAGCTGGATCGAGGGAAATATCAAAATCGGATGGTGTTAATTCTGGGTTGGTGTGATTGACAAGAAATTCATTTTCGTAATTGTATTCTTTTTTTATTTCAAAAGCAGCACAAAGAATTTCGTCTTCGTATTCAATCGTTTTACAGTAATACCAACCATTTTGAAGGTGTAAAAGTCCATTTGCTGGAAATTGAATGCTTACATATTTAGAAATCGGAAGTTCGTTAGAATTCCAATAAATAAGTGAATCACTTTTGTATTTGTAAACGTAAAAATCGCTTGTTGCAAAAGGAATGGATTTAATTCCTAAGCTTTCTTTTTGTCGCCCAACGAAATCTTTTAGTTGATTTTCTTTTTGATTAAACGCTCGCTGAAATTCACTTTGGTCAAAAGGAATAGTTCGATCGGCGTTGATAAACAGAATGGAGGCGCTAAAAATAATCAATGAAAGTAAAAAATACTTGTACTTTTCGATTAGCTGTAGCCCCAAATTCATTAGGAAATAGTTGCTGAAAATTGACTTAAAAGTTCATCGCGCAATTTTTCGAAATCGTCATCCCCGCGGTGGTCATTTCTGAAAATAAAATCAGCATTTGGTTTATAAGGTTCGATGTAATTTTCGTAGCAAGGTAAAACGTGATTTTCCCATTGATACAAAATATCAGAACGCTTATAGCCTCTCGTTTCTTGGTCGCGATAAATTCTTCTGTCTAGCTGGATTTCGTGGTCCACATCCACAAAAACGCTGTATTGTAAAGCTTCAAAAACAACAGGATAATGAAACAAAAACAAACCTTCAACAATAATAATTTCACTGGGTTGAATCGTGATAAGTACATTTTTATCAGGTGGCGCATTGAAGAAATATTCTTTCACTTCAATCGGTTCCCAGTTCACAAGTTGTACTAAATCATTGGAGAGTTTTCGTTCGTCTAAAGCAGTTGGTAAATCAAAGTTGACAATTCCATTTTTGTCTTTTTGCTGCATTTCAATTGGGAAGTAATAATTGTCCATTGAAAAAACAGATGGGTTTATTCCTTCAAAAGTTTCAGAAAGCCTTTTCAGCAAGGTGGTCTTTCCAGAACCGCTTCCTCCACAAATTCCAATAACGAATGGGTTTTTTGTCATTTAATCTATCCTAAGGAGCAAAGATAAGGATTCTTGTTTTAATGGTGGTTTGTTGAGGTGAATTGATTCTAATTACTGCAACAATTGGCAAAACATAAAATCTAGCTTAAGAAATAATTATGTATCAATCAAATTGATAAACTATATTATTGTCGTTTTCGAATTAATCAATCTTATTTTTGAAGCTCAGATAAATACTTTTGAAATTGATCTATTGATTGTTTATTTTCCTTAATTGGACACTTATATTTATTGACTTTTCTGAAAGCAAGTGCTAAGTAGATAATATACAATAAAGAAATAAATACCATTAGTGAAATTCCCATTCTGCTAACTTTTGCAATTTGTTCTTGAGTTGAAACAGGAGCATTTCCTGCGTTTAAAATTGGTTCAGAATAAGCAAGATATCCTAGGTAAAATATACTCCCCATTATTAAAAGTAAAATTACATTAAATGTTGAGTAAACCACCTTTTTGTCCATATAATAAGGTCTCAAGCCAATAAACGAAAGAAGTTTAGCAGTAGTAATGTTTTTTTCTTCAGAATTTTGGACGTTATCTTCCAAAACGTTAATTACACGCTTAATATAATCGATGTGCTCTTTCTTTACTTTTTGAAAGTTATCAGCATTTAATTGATCTAGAATTTCTAGTTTACAATGAAACTCTTTATTCAGATTTTCTTTGCAAAAATCAATTTTATTGTCGAGTTCTCTAAATAATTCTTGCCATTCAAAGTCCTCGGGGTCGCTGTTTTCTGATTTTTCAACTAGGTTAGTTATTTTTAGTAGTGTTGCTTCATCATTTGCCGTTAGTTCAAAAGATTTCACATCTTGGAGCAGTGATAGTGGAGACTCAACGGATGAAACTTTACTTCTAAATTTATTACTAGAAATAATACTTCTGTATGCGTCCCGACCTGTTTCTCGTCCAATTTGATTAACAAATGAATTTACAATTCCCATCGAATTACTTTTCTCGAAGGTAAGAAAAAAACGTGTAGGAGGCAGGAAAATTAACATCGTTATTGTTGAACTAAAGTAAATCTAAACTTTTGATTTTTCAATTTAGTTGTGACACAATGATACTAATTTTTAAATTTCTTTTACTTGCCATTCCAATTTGTCATCGTAAGATCAAGTCCAATCGTTGCAAAACTTTTAATGAATTCAGTAGCAACGTCAATACGTGCAGTTAGATCTAGACTTTCTTCTTTGGACCATTTGCCAAGAACGTAATCTGCTTGTCGACCTTTTGAGAAATCACTTCCAACACCAAATCGAAGGCGTGAGTATTCTTGTGTTTTCAATGTTTCTTGAATGTCTTTTAACCCATTATGTCCACCGTCGCTCCCTTTTCCTTTCATTCGCAATTTTCCAAAAGGAAGTGCAATATCGTCTGTAATCACGACTAAATTTTCAATAGGAATTTTTTCTGTTTGCATCCAATAATTGACCGCTTTACCAGAAAGATTCATATAGGTGATTGGTTTGATTAGGATTAATGTTCGCCCTTTAAATTTTACTTCAGCACGAAAAGCAGCTTTATTCAGAGAGAATGAATCGCCGAGTTCTTTTGCTAAAGCATCCACAACTTTAAAACCGATGTTATGGCGTGTTTCTTCGTATTCAGATCCAGGATTTCCTAAACCAACAATAAGGTACTTCATATTTTAACTATTACCAGTTTGGACAACTGTTACAATCATTTTTTGGGCGAATGTAGAATAAACCACCGATAACAAGTTCACCTGCTGCGTATCCAAAACGCTGTCTTGCGTATGAATCGTAGTCATTTGGTCGGGTCTTTACTCGTGATTGCATCATAAATCCTGTTGCAGCATTCATTTGTACAAAAAAGTTTTTAAAAAATTCAAAACGTCCACCTAAGTGTCCTGAAATTCCTAATCCTGACATGGAAACTGTTGCTAAATCTTTTCTTCCTGCAAAGGTGAAATCATTAAAATTTAGAATCCCGCCAACTGAACCACCCAACAAAGTAGTGAATGCAAAATTTCCACTTTGAGAACGGTGCCAAACACGCAATTTTGCAATTTCTAAGCGGATGTAATTCATCCCATTCGTGTTCTCATAATGAAAAGTTTGCTCGTCCGTAATGATGCTATCTCCAGCATAATTTCCTGCCCAATTTGTTACATTGTCTACTCCAGAATTTATTCTTCCTGTCAATAAATAAGGTGTATTGTGAACCATAACGTATTTCATGTGGTCGTAACCAATAGAAACGTTCCAATTGTTTTGAAAATTATATCCAATTCTTGCATTGAACTGAGGAACAGTTATCGTATTTGGGTTGAGGTATGTTTTAATGTCTTTTGATGGACGATCAACGGCTTTAACACCTGCAATTTTGAAATCATACCCTGCGCCAACAAATTGAATAGTACTTTTCGTGTATGAACTTAAATTGTATCCCCAAGAAACATTTAAAGTACCAGAAGCATTTGATTTTTTTGGTTTTGGCTTTTTATACGGTTTGTATTGAGCATTTAGACTCAAACAAAAGAGACTTAAAAATACAGTTATTAAAATTTTCATCTTGTAATTATTTTAACCCAATCTCGCTGTTCTAAAATACGTTCTAAACGATAGTGAACTTTTTTGTTAGCACTATGCCATTCAACTAAACCATAACCTTTAGCAAAATAGGATGTAGCTGTAGCTTGACGAGATTCTTCCTTTTTAGTAAACGGATTTAACACAGTTAGTTTCACTTTTTCCTCAAAAACAAGTGCATCCACTTTTTCACCCATTACATCAATTTCCTTGTTTCGCTTGTATCTACGTTTCACTTCTTTCACCATAACGGTTGAATCAGTTACTCCTTTAAATTTCACCGCAAACCAAGTCTCTTTTTTAAGATTCATTGGAAACAACGTGTTTTTATAAAGTATTGATTTCTCTTTTACTTTTTTGAAATTCACGACCATATGATCTTGAATATTTAAAGAATCAATATTGAAATTTGTAGCTTCAAGCAAACGACCATCACTTGCGTATCTTTCCACGACCACGTGCTCACCTTCATTGTCTGTCACGGTATAAATACGGCTAAATTCTTCCTCTAAACCCCTTGCAACATCGCGATACAAATACACTTTAGGAACAGAATCCAATTTATAAAAATAATCAACGTTTGGGTTTTCTGAATGAAATTTTGGCGAATCTGAACACGACCAAAGTAAAATTCCAGTTAAAAAAAATAAAACAAAAGCCTTCATTATTTTGTCATTTTTAAATAGGCAATTTCTTGCTCTGTTAAGTGGCGATAATAACCACGAGGTAAATCTTTTTTCGTTAAACCACCGAATTGAACCCGGTCTAATTTAACAACTTGATATCCTAAAGCTTCAAACAAGCGACGAACAATTCTGTTTTTTCCAGAGTGAATTTCTACACCAACTTCTTTAGATGTCCCATCTTCCACATATTCAATTTTATCAACTTTTGTTTTACCATCTTCTAAGTCAACACCGTTTAATAATTTCTCTAAATCTTCTTTTGCAACCGATTTGTTTAATTCAACGTGGTACATTTTTACAGCTTGGTAACGTGGATGAGTTAGTTTTTTTGCCATATCCCCATCGTTTGTAAACAACAATAAACCTGTAGTTTCTCTATCCAATCGTCCAACAGGGTAGATGCGCTCACGACAAGCTTTAGCAACTAAAGTCATCACCGTTTTTCTTCCTCTTGGGTCATCCATTGTGGTGATAAATCCCTTAGGTTTATTCAGTAAAACATAGCGTTTTGTTTCAGCATTGATTGTTTCTCCATCATATTGCACAACATCACCTTGATTGATTTTGAAACCTAATTCCGTTACAATTTTTCCATTTACAGAAACTACTCCTGTTTCAATCAATACATCAGCTTCTCTTCTTGAGCATACACCAGCATTTGATAAATACTTATTCAAACGAATGTTGTCTTCTCGAAAAGATGGTAGCGGATCTCCTTTTTTAACTTTGATTTTGTAATCAATATATTTACGCTTATCTCTTGCTGTAACTGAATCATCTTTACTGCCTTCTTTTTTTACGAAAGGTTTTTTAGTGTCAATAGTTGTTTTTTTAGCAACCGTTTTTTTTGGTGCTGACCCACTTTTTGTTGGGGATTTTCTTGTTGGTTTCATCATTATCTTGCAAAGATACTTAATTGAAAATTAATAATTATTGTTTGCTTGAACTTGGAAATATACTTAGAAATATTTCTTATTAAAATTGAGCTTAATTTGTATGTTTTAGTCAATTTGGCTTTACTGATTTTTCTCCCAAGATTTAAACTTTTCTTTACCCATAATTTCATTTAGTTTTTTGTCCATTGCGTCCATGATTACCTTTATTCACATGCGCATCTTCTGATTTAAAAGATTTGTTTTCGTGATTTTTAATCAATCTTCTTTTGAAAGATCCTTCATTCCGGAGGAGAAACAGCATGAGTTCTCTGTAAAGAAAAACTGGTTTTACTTAATGAAATTACAATTGCAAAGTAAATCAATTTTATAAAAAGCAGTAAGGTTTTGATTTAATGTTAAAATTGAAGATTTCTTATGCTTGACTAAGTTTTTTAATTAGAAATCAAGTATCAATCCCCTTCCTTTATTTCGATAATTCAATCTTCAATTTCTTCCCTTTCACTTTTTCGTGGCGGATGGTTGCAAGGAGCGATTTCACATTATCTCTTTTTACAGCTGCATAGGCTGCAAAATCAAGAACAGTTATCAATCCAATTTCTTCTTTTAACAGATTTCCTTTCTGACCTAAAAATCCAACAATGTCGATTTTATTGATTTTGTCCTTTTTTCCCCCACTGAAATACAATGTCACCCAAGGGCTCATTTGTGGCTCCGAAATGTTTGTTGGAACTTTGAATTCAGCTCGTGGAACTTCTAAATAATCTGGTGTGTTTTCGTCTTTGTTGAGCAATAAATAGGAAGAACCATTCGCTTTCATTCTAGCCGTTCGACCATTTCGGTGAATAAATGCTTCTTCGCTGTGTGGAAATTGAAAATGAACAACGTGTTGAATTTCTGGAATGTCCAAACCGCGTGAACCTAAATCGGTACAAATAAGCGTGTGGTAACTTCCATTTCGAAACTGAATCAAAGCACGTTCGCGCTCGTCTTGCTCCATTCCTCCGTGGTAAATAATGGAATCGTAACCATTGTCATATAAGTGATTGCGAACGGATTCGGTGGCTTCTCTGAAATTGCAAAATACAATCGTTAATTCTCCATTAAACGAACAAAGTAAATCGAAAAGTTTATCGAATTTATTGCTATTGCGAACAGGATAATTCCAAAACGTAATCGCTGGATCTTCCGAATTTGCTAAATGATTTACGATTGTAGGATTGCGAAACGCTAAATAATCAGGGAATTCTTTGTGTTCAGTAGCTGAAACCAAAGTCGTAAATTCCAAGGCGTATAATTCTTGATAAATGTATTTTATTTGATCTTCAAAACCGAATTCTAAACTCTTATCGTATTCATCCACAACGAATTGCGTGACGTGAGACAAGTCCAAGGTATTTCTTGAAATGTGGTCACAAATTCTACCAGGCGTTCCAATTAATACAGCTGGTGCTTCTTTCAAACTTTTCTTTTCAACCGACATTAAGTGTCCTCCATAACATGTTAAAACTTTGAAATTTGTTTTCATCGTGCGAAAAACACCTTCGATTTGAATGGCTAATTCACGTGATGGTGCTAAAATGACCGCTTGAATTTCTTTTGAATTTGAATCGAGTTTTAAAAATAAGGGCAATAGAAAGGCAAATGTTTTTCCAGAACCAGTTTGTGAAAGAATCATCAAATTGCGTTCAGTTTCACTTTTTGTAAGTGTTTCTTGCTGCAATTCATTTAGTACAGAAAATCCAATATTGGAAAGAACGGTGTCGATTTGTTGTTTTGAACTCATGTTGCAAAGATAGTTGGACTTAAAGAATAAAACTATTTGAAGATAAATTAACATAAATTAAACAGTTGATTTAAACACTTGTTTAAAACTGTTGTTTAATTTTGTGCCACCTATGAAAAATGATATAACAACCGAACAAAAAATTAAAGCTGCTGCAAGGGAAGTTTTTATATCCAAAGGTTTTGCAGCGTGCTCAACCAGAGAGATTTCGAAAGCCTCAGGAATGAATGTCGCTTTAGTGAATTACTATTTCCGTTCGAAAATGGAATTATTCAAATTAGTGTTTCACGATGCAATGGAAGAATTCGTTAATTCGATGGTTGAAGTTTTTAGAACAGACAAACCACTAGAAGATAAAATTCGTTTGTTAATTGAAAAAGAGTACGATTTTCTATCACGCCATCCTGAATTACCTGGTTTTATTGTCAACGAACTACACCGCGAAGAAGGTTATGAAGTGGATAGTTCCTATTTTGATAAAGTTCTAAATTCAGGAATTGTTGAAGAATGTCAGCGCGCTTTTGAAGCTGGAACGATGCGAGAAATCAATTTAGTGAGTTTAACACTTCTCATTATGTCGAATTGTGATTTTCCATTTATGAGCAAAAATTTAATGAAAGGCATCCATAAGTTATCGGATGAAGTTTATGAAACTCACTTGAATAACCACAAAAAAATCGTTACCGATATGTTAATCTCTTATTTATTTCCACAAAAATCAATTTAATGAAAGCAATTTATTCCTTTCCATTGAGTGTGATTGTAGGTTTGGTCGTTTCGACTAATGCTACAAATGCTCAAACCTTGGACTTAGCTTCCTGCATGAAAATGGCAGACACTGCTAATCTCCAAGTTAGAAACGCCCAACTCGACATTGAATTCAATGAAAAGCAAAGAGGTGCGTATTTATCAGCTAGGTTACCACAAGTAAACTTTACTGCAGATTATATGTACAATGCAAAAATTCCAGGTCAAGTTATTCCAGCTGAGTTATTTGGTGGGCCAGCAGGAACGTTTGCAACCGTACAATTCGGGGTTCCAATAGTTTTGAGTAACAAGGTGCAATTGACACAAGTGTTGTTCAATTCACAAGTAAATTACGGTTTAGCTGCATTGGCGGTTAATTCAGAAATCGTGGAAACCCAAAAACAAATGACTTTACAAGATGTGCGTTACCAAGTGGCAAACACGTACTTCTTAATTCAAGGAATTATCAAACAGTTGGAATTTATCGACAGCAATTTGATGAATACAAAAGCACTGATTAAAAACATGGAATCCATGGTTCAACAAGGTGTCGTGATTCAAACAGAAGCAGATAAATTGAAAATCAACGAATTGACTTTGGAAAACACGAAAGCTTCATTATTGGCTACAAAAGATCAATTAGAGTCTTTAATGAAGATTTACATTGGCTATCCAAAGGATGCTAACATCAGTTTTGAAGCAGACAAATTGGTTGAAAACTCCATTTTAGTAGACCAATCAGAAACGAATTTCTTGGCTTTGAAAATGATTGATTCTCAAAAGAAAATGAACGAAGAAGAGAAAAAAGGAATTAAAATGGGATACTTACCAAACCTTTCTTTTTACGCTGCTTATAATTACAACGTGAACATTAAACCAGAAGATAACTTCCGAAAAGGAATCGACGGTGCATTTTTAGGTTTGCGTTTGGATTGGAATTTATTCGACGGTTTAGAGAAATACCACAAAGCGAAAATGAATGCCTTGAACAAAGAAAAAATCAATAATCAATACGATTTGTTAAACCAACAATTGGAAATGGCTGTGGATAACAACCGCAAACAAATCGAAGTGAAAGCTGGTGCATTGAGCATAACAAAAGAACAATTGCAATTAGCGGAAAGCATTCATAAAAATGCAGTTTTAAAATTCAAACAAGGAATGAGCAGTTCCAATGATTTGATTCTTGCTGAGAACGGTTTGCAGCAAGCACAAACGAATGTAGTAGCAACTTACATTCAATTAAGACAAGCCGAATTAGAGTATTTAAAATCAATTGGAAACATTAAATAATAAAAACATGAACAAAAGAGTAATAATCATAGGAATAGGAGCTGTAGTTGTCATCGGTTTAGGCGCTATGAAATTAATGTCGAACAAAAAAGCTGTTGAAGCGAAATTATATATTCGTGATGCTTCTGAAGCGATTTTAGTGGAATCAACACGTCCTACAATTCATACATTTGAAAGTTCTTTGTCTTTTTTAGGAACATTTGATGCTGCACGTCAAAACAATGTAGCTTCAGACGGTTCAGGGAAATTAGTGAAATTATATGTGGAAGAAGGTGACGTTGTTTCAGCAGGTCAACCGATTGCAAAATTGGACGACGAAATGATCTTGTTGCAAATTCAATCTGCACAATTGAACTTAGACAACCTGAAAAATGACAATGCACGTTATGCTAGTTTAAAAAGAGACAACGTGATAGCAAGCGCAGAAGCAGAAAAAATTGAATTGGCGGTAAAAACAACTGAAGTTCAATTGAAACAATTGCAAAAACAATTGAGAAGTACATCAATCACAGCGCCATACAGTGGTGTCGTTACAAAGAAAATGGTGGATTTAGGTTCGATGATTGGACCAGGAACACCAATTGTAGAATTGACAGACATTTCTGCTTTAAAATTAACCATCTCAGTTCCAGAACGCGACGTTTTAAAATTCACAAAAGGTCAAACAATTGATGCAAATGTGGACGTTTATGGAGATGCTGACTTTAAAGGAAAAATCTCACAAATCGCTGTACAAGCGGATGCTTCTCACAATTTCAAAATTCAAGCAACAGTTCAAAACAATTCAACAAATAGAATCATGGCTGGAATGTACGGTTCGGTTTCTTTATCGAATTCGAAAAGTACAACAGCATTGTCTGTTCCAAGAAAAGCGTTAATTGGTTCTTCAAAAAAACCTCAAGTTTACGTTATCAGAAACGGAAAAGCAATCTTAACTTCTTTCAATGCTGGAACGTCTGATGGCGACTACATCGAAGTGATTTCAGGATTGACAAAAGCTGACCAAATCGTAACAAAAGGTCAAGTGAATTTACAAAATAACTCCAACGTTAAAACGACTAAATAACTAACGTAATGACACTTACAGAATTATCCATTAAACGTCCTTCGTTTATCATCGTAATTTTTACGATTTTAATCGGTGGAGGACTCATATCTTACAATCAGTTAAGCTATGAATTGCTTCCTGATTTCTCCCCTCCTATCCTAACGGTTACAACAACCTACCCTGGAGCTTCCCCTGCGACTGTTGAAAGTCAAGTTTCTAAACCGTTGGAAGATGCCTTAAGTGGTTTGGAAAACATCAATGAAGTAACTGCGTTCTCTTTAGACAATGCATCCGTTATGTTGTTGGAATTCAAAGCTTCTGCTGACATCGACAAATCGTTAGAAGACGCACAGCGAAAAATCAATAACGTTCTAAATAATCTACCTGAAGGTGCAAAAACACCCGTTATAGCGAAGATTGAACCGAATGCTTCTCCCGTACTACAAGTGAGTGCTGTGGCAAAAAACATGGACGATCGCGACTTTATGGAGTTAATGGACGACCAAATTTTACCACAAATCAAACAAACAAAAGGTGTTGCCGAAGTACAAGTTATTGGAGGTGAACATAGAGCTTTTCGCGTAAACGTTGACAAAGACAAAATGAAACGTTACGGTTTGTCATTTGCACAAATCAACCAAGCAATTGCAGCTGCAAATGTTGAATTTCCAACAGGGAAAGTAAAAAGCGCTGACGAACAAATGACTGTGCGTTTAGCTGGTAAATTCAAAAATGTTAAAGACCTAGAAAACTTGGTTTTGTATTCAAAAGGTACTTCTGAAGTACGTTTGAGCGACGTTGCTGAAATCGTAGATGGCATTGAAGATCAAGTTGCTGTGAGCCGATACAATGGTGTGAATGGTGTTGGTTTGCGAATCAAAAAACAAAGCGATGCGAATGCTGTTGACATGTCCACTGCAACGAAAGAACGATTCAAACAAATTGAAGAAAAATACAAAAAAGAAGGACTAAAATTTACAATTGCAACCGACACTTCAATTCCAACAATTGAATCTGTAGATGCTGTAATCCACGATTTGGAGTTAGCTGTTATTTTGGTGGCAGCAGTAATGTTGTTGTTCTTACACAGTTTACGAAATGCCTTTATCGTATTGGTTTCCATTCCTGCTTCGTTGATTTCAACGTTCGTTGCGATGTACCTTTTGGGATACACATTGAACTTAATGACTTTATTAGCAATGTCTTTGGTTATTGGTATCTTGGTCGATGACTCGATTGTGGTTTTGGAAAATATTTATCGCCACTTACAAATGGGTAAAAACCGTCGACAAGCAGCTTTGGACGGACGTAACGAGATTGGTTTTACAGCCTTAGCAATTACACTTGTGGACGTTGTCGTTTTCTCTCCTGTTGTATTCATCGAAGGTACAATTTCTGATATCTTACACCAATTCTCAATTGTTGTGGTGGTTTCAACGCTGATGTCATTATTCGTATGTTTTACATTGACACCATGGTTGGCTTCTCGTTTTGCTAAAGAAATCAAATTGCATCCTAAAAATCCATTCCAAGCGGTATTGTTATGGTTTGAGCGTAGAATTACGATTTTCACTGACCAATATGTTATTTTAGTAGGTTGGTCTTTGCGTCATAAATTGATTATGGGAGGAGCAATTTTGGCTATTTTTATAGGAAGTATGGCGACAATGGGCTTAGGAATTGTTGGTCAAGAATTCGTTGCTCAAGGAGATCAAGGGAAATTCATGATTAAATTGAAATATGAAAAGAGCACAACTTTCGAAGAAAACAACGCGATTACATTAGAAATTGAAAAAATGATTCTGGCTCAAAAAGATGTAGTTGATATCGTTTTCTCAAACGTTGGCGGACCTAGTTCAGGAATGGGCGCAGCTTCATTTGGAGCTGAAAATAAATCGGAGATTACTGTAAAAATGAAGCCTGGAATCCAGAAAACATTCCCGACTATCAATTATATGAATGCTATCAGAAAGAAAATTGAAAATAGATACCCAGGAGTTGAGGTGAAAGCATTGAACATGGGCATGGTTGAATCTGAAGAGGCTCCGATTGAAATTTTCTTATCCTCTGATGACAGTGAATTATTGATGAAAGAAGCTCGTCGCTTGAAAGGTGCAATTTTAGATATGAAAGGTGCTAAAGACCCAACAATTTCTACAGATGACGTTACTCCTGAAGTTCGTATCGATTTAGACAGAGAAAAAATGGGACAATTGGGCTTACCAATCGCAGTTATTGGAATGCAACTACAAAATGCATTAACAGGTAATGACGACAGCCAATTCGATGTAAAAGGACAGGAATATGACATTCGTGTGATGATGGACAAATTTGACCGTAAAAACGTAGATGATGTGAAAAGCTTAACATTCACTGCAAATGACGGAAAACAAGTACGACTAAGTGAATTTGCTGATATCTCTGTTGAAAACGGAAACGGATCATTGGAACGTAAAAATCGTATTTCAAATACTACAATTCGTGCCTATGTTTTAGGAACTGCCTCAGGAAACGTGTCAGCTGATATTGAAAAATACCTTGAGAAAAATCCATTGGATCCAAACATTAGAATGTTGTGGGGAGGAGAAATTAAACGTCAAAAAGAATCAATGGGTGCTTTGGGTACAGCAATGGGAATCGGTCTGATTTTGGTGTACTTAATCATGGTTGCATTGTATGACAACTTCGTTTATCCTTTCGTTGTATTATTCTCCATATTAGTTTCATTGGTTGGAGCAATTCTAGCACTGAATCTTTCCTCTTCCAACATGGGAATCTTCACGATGCTTGGAATGTTGATGTTACTCGGATTGGTGGCCAAAAATGCCATTTTAATTGTGGATTTCACCAACCATCTGAAAGAGAAAGGCTACAACGTTTACGACGCACTTTTAGAATCAGTAAAAGAACGTATGCGACCTATCTTAATGACTACAATTGCGATGGTTGTAGGTATGATTCCAATTGCAACAGCAACAGGATCTGGAGCAGAATGGAAAAACGGTTTAGCTTGGATTTTGATTGGTGGTTTGACTAGCTCTATGTTCTTAACAATCATCGTGGTGCCAATGATGTACTACATTGTAGATAGAATTATTGAAAAAGTAAATAACTTTAGAAACAGAGGGAAGGTTGTTGAAGAAGAACCTGAGTTGATTGTGTAAATGAAAAAAAGCTTTTAAATTCAACTATAAAATGATAAAAACACTTCTTCTTGTTGGTATTGGTGGCGGATTAGGTAGCGTGCTGCGGTATTTAACAGCTTATATTGTTGGCAAATTTTACGACAACCCTTTTCCCTTGGCAACTTTTTCTGTGAACATTTTAGGTTGTCTACTAATCGGAATTTTGATTGGAGTATTTGGTAAACAACTTTCACCCAACGACGATTTGAAGTATTTACTCATCACAGGTTTTTGTGGCGGTTACACGACTTTTTCAACCTTTTCTGCCGAAAACATCCAACTGATTCAAAGCGGAAATTATGTAATTCCTGCGCTTTACATTACTTTAAGCGTTCTGTTTGGGATTTTGGCTGTTTTTCTAGGAATGGTTTTGGTTAAGTAAAACTGTTGACTTCGAGAGCCTCAGTCAACAGTTTTATTTTTAAACAAATAGGGTCGGGTTTAAACCCGACCCTATTTGAAAATTTACACATCAAAAAAATGGTTTCAACCATTTATCATTGCAACACAATCTTCCTCACCGTAACCGTATTTCCTTGTGCATCAATTAAATGCACGAAATACAAACCGTTACCTGACCAAGTACTTAAATCCACATAAAATTGTGCTTGATTGATTAAACTTTGGAAAACTTGTTGTCCTGCATTGTTCTCAATTTTAATCGTATAACTAGCCATTGCTGTGTAATTTCCATTATCAATGGTGATGTGATCACTAGCTGGGTTTGGATAAATCAGAATCGTATTCTCGTTATTTGGTGCCGGTAAACTCAAAGTAGTGTTTATTATTAAGGTGTCTGTAACGGTGGTTAAGAGTGTATCGTAAACTGTTACGTTCGTAATACACGTATCAGCAATTTGGATGGTGGTGATGTTTGAAGTGTCAACGCAGTTTCCATTAGAAGCTATAACTCTAAATGGTTGGTTATGATTTGCCAATTGCACATTATTTACAGTTAATGTATTGGTTGTTCCACCTGAATAGTTAGCATTTGAAAGTACATTTAGCCAACCAAAATTAGAGGGGTTACTTTGCCACTGAAAAGCACTTCCTGCTACTGCATTTACTGAAAATTGTGCGTTTGAACCAATTGAATTTACTGAGTTAGTAGGTTGCGTTGTGATTTCATTTTCTGTGCATCCGTTATATAAATTCGTTATTTCTTGCTGAGTTAAAGCACGATTCCAAAAACCAATATCATCTAATTCACCCGTAAAGTCTTTCCAATATGTGTGTTGTGATCGACCAAATCTTATAGGATAATTATTAAAAATAGTTGTTCCAGAAACTGCCGTACTAGTCCATAATTGACCATCTAAATAAGTATTGTATGTACCCATACTTTTCGTGTAAGTTAAATTATGCCAGTTTGTATTTAATAAGCCAGTAACTACAGACACTGTACTAAAAACATCAGTAGCATGATATAAGCTTCCTCCAATTTCAGTAACTATCCATATGTTATTTACACTGTTAAAAGTAGAACTATTTATAAGCCTTGAAATTATACAAGGATTAACATCTGTCCCACCTGAACCGCTTGAAGGGGCTGCATTTGATTTAAACCAGAATGAAATCGTGTAGTCTTGAGTATCAAACATCATATTAGTAGTTTGCACACTGATGTAATCATCAACACCATAAAAACTATAAGCTTTCGCAACATTCCCAAATCGATCATTTGTCAGCGTTGCACCACTTACCGTTCCATTATTTCCATTCACACTAACATCATTTGCATTTCCACTAAATGGATAAAATGCAACCAAACCATTTGTTGGCACATAACTCGGCACTTGTGCCATCACATTTGCAGTCATACAAAGCCCAACTGCCAAGGCTGTAAACATACTTTTTTTCATTTTTTAAAAGTTTAGTTTCACACGCCCCACAGTGAGTTATATACAAAAAAAGAAGCGTGGGACAGTTGCTGAAATGCTTGTCTAGAAAGGTTCGACCAAGAACCCGAAAACCAAGCAAAGCAACGCCCACGCCGTAGCATGAGCGTTTAACTTCAACTTCCTGGTCTTCTAAATAAATTTGGTCGATTTTCTAGACAGGTCGTTTAGCAAACGCTAATTTTTAAATCCAATAAAATCCTTTATGCCGTTGCATTCGGATACTGCAAACTTAAGTTATAAATATTTAAAATTCAATACATTCGGTTTTTCTTTAAACGATAGTGTTGAACAAATTAATTCAAAATCCTCCAATAACCTGCTTTATCACTCCCAACTCGTTCAAGCACTCCGCTTTGTTTTAGGGAATTTATTTTACGCTTAACTGTACTCAAACTTACACCTAGTTTTTCACTTATTTCTTTTGTGGTTATTTGCTTGTTTTTTTCAATCAAAGAAAATACAGTGTCATTTACAGTGTCAAAGTTACTTTTTACAGTGTCAGAAAAAAGAATATGTAGTTCTCGGTTTTTTAAAGAATGACTTTCTTTTAAAAGTAAATTTGATAGGAAGCGGATAAGATAGTCTTTCGATTTATAAATTCCATTAGCTAAATCTTCATAATTCGCCCGCACCAAAGCATTCCGAAAATACAAGGAATGATTGGCAAATAAGTCATTATTTACCTCTTTAAAACCTAATTGACGTAAATATTTGATTAAAAAAATGGCTGTTGTTCTTGTGTTTCCTTCTCCAAAAGGATGAATTTGCCATAAATCAGAAGTAAAATAGGCTAAATGTTCTGTGATTTCAGCAAGCGATAAGCCTTTATAATTGAATTTTTTTTCCTGAAGTAAATCATATTCAAGTGTTTCTTTCAAATTTTCCGCATTCGCATATAATACAGTTTCTCCGTTTAGAACCCACTCTGCTTTGGTGATATTGTAATCCCTTATTATTCCAGCGTGATTATAAATTCCTTGAAACAATCTTCTGTGAATAGTAAGATATTCCAAGGCAGAAAAAGTAAATGTTTTTTCATTTAATAATTCTGTGATTTGAACAGCAACTTTATCTGCTTCTTCTGTGCGATTATCGTCTAAATTTAATGGTTGTTTTTGATAATAATTGTCAATTCTTTGCTTAACATCTTCAAGGGAAATCTCGCCTTCGATATTTTGTTTTGCATTCGCTAACAAATATTCAGATGGTGTTAAACCGTCAACTTGCTGAAGACCAATTGCTGTTTTCCAAGCTTTAGCTTTTTCTGATTTATTCGGTTCTCCTTGTACTAAATATTCA
>CALPMC020000065.1 GCA_943324565.2 Chitinophaga pinensis
AAAAGCAATTTGTTCCAAGACATCTTTCGCTAATTCGGGAACATAAACACTGATTGCTCGCGTTTCTAATTTTTCGGCTTCTTGCGTTGTAATTCGTTTTGCCGTTTCTAGATCGAAGGCATAATGCGTCAAGATTTGGGAACCAATTCTATCTTTCAATGGTGTGACGATGCTTCCTCTGTTAGTGTAATCCTCAGGATTTGCAGTGAAAACAAATTGTAAATCTAGCGGCATTCGCAATTTGAAACCACGAATTTGAATGTCGCCTTCCTCTAATATGTTAAAAAGCGCCACTTGAATTCTAGCTTGTAAATCGGGTAATTCGTTGATGACGAAAAGACAACGATTGGCACGAGGAATCATCCCAAAATGCAGCACTCGATCATCAGCATAACTTAGTTTCAGGTTCGCAGCTTTGATAGGATCAATATCGCCAATTAAATCTGCAACTGTTACATCTGGAGTCGCTAACTTCTCGAAGAAACGTTCGTCGCGATGTAACCATTCGATGGGTGTTTCGTCTCCTTTTTCAGCAATTAAATCTTTAGCAAATCTACTGATAGGTTTTAATGGGTCGTCATTGATTTCACTTCCGGCAACAACTGGAATATATTCGTCTAATAGCTGTATCATCAAGCGTGCGATTCTTGTTTTCCCTTGGCCTCTTAATCCTAATAAGTTAATATTGTGTTTGGATAAAATAGCTCGTTCAAGCTGAGGAATAACCGTTTGCTCGTAGCCATGCATTCCTTCAAATGTCTTTTTTCCAGCTTGCAGTGAAGCAATCAAATTGTCTCTTAATTCCGTTTTAATATCTTTAGATTGGTAACCTGCGCTTTTTAATTCGCCCAAAGTTTTTATTGAAGTATTCATAAATGCTAGTTAATTCGTTTTTTTCTATTGCTTTCGTAATCGTGAAAAATCATTTCGCCCAAACCTTTTAATCCAGTAAAAAAGGCTTTTCCTTTATTGGATTTTGTAAACTCCTCAATAAAAGACTGAAGATAAGGATCTTGTGCAATCATAAAGGTGGTAATTGGAATATGTAGTTTTCGTGCTTGAGCCGCCATTGTGTAGCATTTCTCTACGATAAACTGATCTAATCCATTGCTGTTTTTATAATATTGTCCATCAGGCATTCGAAGACAGCTTGGTTTTCCATCTGTAATCATAAAAATTTGCTTGTTGGTGTTTCTTTTTCTTCTTAAAATATCCATTGCTAACTCCAAACCAGCGACTGTGTTTGTATGATAGGGACCAACTTGTAAATAAGGTAACTCTTTGATTTTTATCGGCCAAGCGTCATTTCCAAAAACGATTACGTCGAGTGTGTCCTTCGGATAACGAGTAGTTATTAATTCTGCCAAAGCCATTGCAACTTTTTTAGCAGGCGTGATGCGATCTTCACCATACAAAATCATACTGTGGCTGATGTCAATCATCAAAACAGTGCTCATTTGAGATTTGTGGTGCGTATCTTCGATAATCAAATCTTGCTCGGTTAGTTTAAATTCCTCTTGTCCGTGATTAATTTGTGCATTTTTTAGACTTTCGGTCATAGAAATACGTTCAATACTATCCCCAAATTGGTAATTCCTAAATTCTCCTGTGGATTCATCACCTTGACCACTTTTCTTCGATTTGTGATTACCGGCGCCACTCTTTTTGATTTTACCGAATATTTGTTCCATTGCATTTTTACGAAGTGCTCGTTCGGTTTTCGCGGTTATTTGCAATGCGCCTTTTCCATCAGGTTTGATTTCTTCTCGGAGGTAGCCTTTCTTTTTTAAGTCCTCGATAAAATCTTCCATTGTATATTCAGGACTTGTCAATTTATATTCATCATCCAGAATTTTAAACCAATCTAAAGCTTCATCCACATCACCAGAGGTATGCGTAATCAATTCACTAAAGATATCAAAAAGACGATCGAAATTGGATTGTTCAGGAGCTTGATAGGGAGTAAAAATAAATCCGGAGCGTGTCATAGATTTCATAATTATTGAACAAGCAAGGTAGCTAAAAGTTCTAAAATGTGAAATACACTTGGCGAAATTTAACGTTAGATTTTAATCTAGAGAATTACTCGAGGCTTTACCTCGGGTTATTTTACTCTCTAATTGAGCCTTTTCAAATATGAATTAAAGACATAAAATATACCTGACATTTAATGTGTAAATTGGTAAAACTAGATTTAAAGTTTTCCCAATCAATTTAATTCTCAATTTTCTTAAGCGATTAGTGATTTTTTATAAAGATCATTCTAACTGATTTTTAATTTTTATGGCAAATCCTAAATAAATATGATTCAATACTTTGAATGATTTCAAGAAACGCTAAGTTATTGTCTGAATTAAACTGAAAGAAGACTAGCGCTTACCGCAACTACTCTTCATTTTCGGTATCTGATTTCTTAAAGATATTCCCAACTTCGCGGCTGATTTTTTGGAAAGTTTCAACCCCAGCACTTATTGGATTTGCAGAAATATCTTGATAAGATGAATAGTAGTTTTCTGCTTCAATTCCTGGATAGATAAATATGCTGTCATTGTTTGGACAAGCTTTTTCTATTTTTTGTGCAAGACTTTCAATCAATGGTTCATAGGAAACAGAACCAACGCGAGAAGAACAAAATACAACAATATTATTAATTGATTTTGTATGTAATAAAAAGAAATCTTCAGTAGTTTCAATTTCAATCAGTTTTGCGGAAAAATCTAATTTATTGGCAACCCCCACTTTTTGAAAACGCTCAAAAGTCGCATTAGTTCCATACATATCAATATTAATCGACAACTCTTTAGCTAAGCGAATAATACGTTCAGACCATAAACTAAATGTTGGTTCTAATTCAGAAAGGTGTGGCGTCACCAAAACTATTTTGTCGTAACTAACTGCAGGCTTATCCATCTGACAAAAGAAAATAGTTTTGTTACAAACATCTAACAAATGCGCTCGGTCATCGCCAACAATTCTTTTAATTAAAGACATTTGACGGCTATCATTTAGAATAATGATATCACTCACTAATTCTTTAGAAACACGTGCAATTCCAGAAGATAGATTATGGTCTATTGTAGCAATCGTATTGATTTTTGCTTCGTGTCCAGAAAAATGCTTCACAATATCTTCCAACGATTTTCGCGATTTCCGTATCATTAATTCTGCTCTATCATTATCGGGATAAACACTCACTACCGAAAGCGGATTAATCACTTTTGGATCTGAAACGAGCAAAGCAAACTCAATTAAAGATTCATTTCCTTTCAATTCATTCATGGAAACCATGATGTGCTTGTTTCGCAACTTCGTTTCGTGTTGATCTGAATCACTACTTTCTGAAATCTGAATTAGTAATTTCTTTCCTGCATTTTCTGTCACAAATGAAGCCGTCATGCACGTAAACAAAATCAGGAGTACTGTTCCATTTACGATATTTATGTCTAAAATTCCTCTTCCTTCATCGTAACCAACCATAATGATAGCAAGTGTTGCTGCTGCATGAGAAGTACTCAAGCCAAAAATAATTTGGCGTTCTATTTTAGACATTCCAAACAATAATTGCGTAGCTAAAGCAGCTAACCACTTACTGAAAATGGCAAAACTTGTCAAAATTCCAGCGATAACTAAAGGCCAAGTTCCTTGAAAAAAGACTTTGTAATCCACGACCATTCCAACAAAAATCAAGAAAAATGGAATAAACAGGGAATTACCGATGAATTCAATTCGGTTCATTAAAATCGAATTATGTGGAATTAAACGATTGAGAACTAAACCAGCTACGAAAGCTCCAATGATGTGCTCCACTCCTGCAACCTCAGCGAGAAATGCAGCGAAAAAAACCACCGAAAGCACAAAAATATATTGTGAAGATTTCTCACTATCCAATTTGCTAAAAAACCATTTTGCAACTCTCGGAATAATTAAAAACATAATTAAAGAGAAGATGGTTAACGACGTAATTAAACGCACCCAAAAAGCAAAATCCAAATTTCCATGGGCTGCGCTAGAAATAATTGCCAAGATAATCAATACGGCAGTATCGGTTAAAATAGTTCCACCAACGGTAATTGCAACTGAAGAATGTTTTGATAAACCGTATTTACTGACAATTGGATAGGCGACCAAAGTGTGGGTTGCAAACATACTAGCAGTCAGTAAACTTGCCAAAGGTGAAAGATGTAAAACATAGAAGCACAATGGATAACCTAGCGCAATTGGTATAGCAAATGTGAAAAAACCGAAAGATAAGCTTTTGTTTAAATATTTTTTAAACTGGTTCATTTCAAGTTCTAAACCCGCCATGAACATGATATAAAGCAAACCAATGGTAGAAAATAGTTTGATTGACCCTTCAGATTCCATTGTGCGTTCGCCAATTAATCTCAAACCGTGTGGACCGATGATTACCCCAGAAATAATGAGACCTATAATCGCTGGGATTTGAGCACGGCGCAATAGAATTGGGGATAAAAGAATAATGAAAAGCAAAAGCGAAAACACCAATACTGGATTGCGCAAAGGCAATTGAAATTCTGAAAGTAAATGCTCAAAAAAGTAATCCATTAGAAACTGTTTTTAAAGTGAAAATTTCTTTTTTGAAGCATTAGAATAATCGTTTCTAATGTTTCTTCAAGGTTTTTTTGTGCTTTCGAGCTATCGTGAAAAACAAGAATATCGCCTCCTTTGATTCGCTCTGCTTTTTTAATGATTTCCCTTCCCGAAATTTTTGCGTCAAAATCATAGGCTAACCACGTCCAAAAAACCACTTTTTTCTTTAAGGCACTGAAAATATACTTAAACTGAAAAGGAGTTATTTTACCGTAAGGCGGACGAAATAATTCCGACTCAATTAATGTTGACGCTTTTTTAACCGATTCAAAATACTCGTTTTTCTGAGTTTTTAATCCATTTTCATGCGACATTGTATGATTACCAACTTGATGTCCATCTGCTAAAATTTGACGGTACACCACTGGATATTTTTCTACATTGTTTCCAACACAGAAAAAAGTTGCCTTAATGTTGTTTCTTTTCAGAATGTCTAACACATAAGGCGTAACCTCTGGGTGTGGACCATCGTCAAACGTTAAATAAATTGCACGCTTATCCCTTCCTTTCCAAATCCCGTTTCTAAAAGCGAAACGAGCGATATATGGACTTCGGAATAAGCGCATAATCAACGCATTGTATCAGTTGGAACTTGTCCTGCTCCTAATTGCATATCAACTGTTGGAGCCGAAGGAGTTGCTTGATTTGGAACTCTACTTGGTGGCAATAAACCATAATGCTCTCCCATTGCACCTAGATTCATTTGCAATCCAACAATCATTCTTCCATACGTACCTAAAGATCCACCAGAAAGGCTTTCACTGTTGTCACTTGCTGCTTGCTCTAATTCGCTGTAAATACGTGGCATCACACTTTTGTAAACATAATTTAATTTCTTGTAAATATGCTTGGCAAGTGGACCGTTGAAATCTCCTAGCTCTTTATCAGCTGCAATTACGTACATTTTGAAAGCAGCATCTAAAGCAGCATATAAATCTTCCGCATTTTCTTGATTTCCAGCAAACGTAGCTTTGCTATGTTCAAAATAGTTGAAGATTGATTCGTAGTTTTTCATCAATTTCATACCTAACTCCGTTGCTTTTTTCTTCTCACCTAACAAGAAATACAATTGAACATATTCATGTAAAGTACCACTCGTTTTCGCACGAATATCTTGACCTTGATAGTTAAAGTTCATGTGTGAAGCATTTACTTTTAAAGAACTCATTCCATCGTACGTATTTACTTCTGCAAAATCAATCACTGTTTCAACAGGCATCACAGCTAAAGACATATCCAAAATTTGTATTGCTTTTTTCTTCTCACCTTTATTGTAAAGTTGTTCTGCAAGTAACAAGAAATTTACTCGATACTGCTGTGTGTGGCGACGCGCATAATAATCTGTCAATACTTTTGGATCAGCCATATTACCCCAACTATAAGTTTTGGTCATGTGTTTGTACATTTTGTCCACGTTGAAGAAAACAGGTTCTTCTTTCAAAGGACTAAACTCATAAGCTAAACCAACTTGTTTGATGTGACCTGCACTTAACAAAGCAATAGAAAGAGAAGAACCGCGGCTACTTGAGAAATAAATTCCTCGTTTCCAGTCGTTATTTGCAATAATATCTAACATCATTGATTCATCTCTTGCAAGGTATCGATCGCGATCAGTATTGTATTCAAATGCAATCCTTTCAGGACATCTCGCCGCTTCTGCTTTTGTAATTACTCCAGATTTAACAGCGTTTCCTTTGTTTACTTTCATTGAGAATCGTCCTGACGGAAAGAAAGATAAACGATTACCTTCGTTGATAATCATGTTTTTATCATCACGAACGAATGCCATTGCTTCTGCTAAATCAACAGATGACCATGACATTTCGAATTGTTCAATTAATTCTTGAAGTGGTTGTGCTGCAGCTTGCAAATTCGTTACTGTACCGCTACGCGCACCATCATACAATTTCAATAAACCAATGTATTTTTTAATAATACTTTGTTTTAAGTTAGTGGAATCTGACGTCAACAATTGTGTTTTTGCTTGTTGTGTTCCAGCGTCGCTACATACAACACCGCTCAGAATTTCGTTCGCTTTGAAATCAAAATAGCGCAATGCTTGACCTGCTTGTGTTGTATTATATTTCAAACGCAGATCTAAAACTTTATCCAAAATCCCTTCTCCTGGATTCATTGAGAATAATTCCAATAAAGACAAGAAATAGATTTGGTCAGTGTTTCCAGCGTACATTAATATTTGATCTTCTCTAAACTTAATTGGAAGCGGTTCTGATTCGTACGCTTTCATTTTCATTTGATTCGTATACCAGTCAGTTCCCATTAAAGATAAGTTACAAACACGTACATCTGTTCTTTTCCCCTCTACTTCTTGCATGTACCAAAGCGGGAAGGTATCATTATCTCCATTAGTGAACATAATTCCATTTTTCTCACACGATTCAAGGTAATTTAAAGCCAAATCGTGAGCTGTTGTTTTTCCACTTCTATTGTGATCATCCCAACCTTCGGATAACATCAACATTGGTATAACTGCGCCAACAATTCCTGAAAGTGAAGCGGTGTAAATTTGATTTTTAATTATATTTCGTTTCTGAATAAAATCATAAATCGCAAACACACCTAATCCTATCCACATTGCAAAGAAATAGAACGAACCTGCGTAAGCATAATCACGTTCTCTTGGTTCAAATGGTTTTTGATTCAGATAAACTACAATTGCCAAACCAGTGAAAATAAACGCTAATAAAATGATAAAAGCATCTTTTGGCGCACGTCTGAAATGAAAGAACATTCCAATTAAAGCCAAAATCAAAGGCAACATATAAAATGTATTGTGCGAAGGATTTTGAGTGGTGTAAGTTGGTGCATATTCTTGACTTCCTAAGCGCATTTCATCCAAGAAAGAAATTCCTGAAATCCAGTTTCCACGCATATTATCACCATGACCTTGAATATCATTTTGTCTTCCTGAGAAATTCCACATGAAATAGCGGATATACATCCAATTCACTTGGTAACGGAAGAAATAATTTAAATTCTCACCAAAAGTTGGAAGACGTTTTCCATCTCTACCAATTTCTGTTTCTTTACCATCTGTTGGATCATAACCTGACCAGCTTTCATACCCTTGTTGATGCATAGGATTATCTCCTGAATACATTCTAGGAAAGAAAACAGATTGAGAATAAGTTGCAACTGCACCAATACGAATAGAGGCATTACTTTCAAAGTATTTCTCTTCAATTGAGTAACTACCACCGCTTTTTTTAACCCATTCTTGAGCTTCTGCCTCTTTTGTGAAAGCTTTAACAGGAACATCATTCTCTAAAACAACAAATCTTTTTAAGTAATAAGGAGATAAATCTTTCCATCCGTCACGGCTTACAATTTGCGCACCGTTTTCAGTCATTTCTTCACCAGAACGTAATGAATTCCAGTAATTTCCGAAAAGAATTGGAGCAGAACCGTACTGTTCACGTTTCAAATAAGAATGAAGTGTTACCAAATTTTCAGGGTCATTTTCATCTAATGGTGTGTTAGCGTTCGAACGAATAACAATGACAGCAAATGAACCATACCCTATTAGTAAGAAAACCAAGCCCATCATCGCATTGTAGAAGATTGTTTTCCCTTTTTTTCTAGCGTAATAAACACCATATAAACAAACTGAAATCAATGCAATAAAAAAGAAAATTGTACCTGTAAAAAACGGTAATCCCAATGAATTTACAAATGAAACTTCAAATGAAGAAGCCAAAGAAATAGTTCCTGGGATGATTGCTTCTTGAATAAATCCTAAAACAAAAACCGATAAGATTCCAGTGAGTAAAAATCCTTTAATATCTACCGTTTTATACACTCGGAAATAAATCATGTAACCAATCGCAGGAACAACAAGTATTCCGAGTAAATGGACACCAATCGCTAGACCTAATAAAAACAAAATCAATAATAACCAACGATTTGGTCGAGCTTCAAGCGACAATTCGCCATTTTGTACCAAAGCCATTTCTTCATCCCATTTCAGCATTGCCCAGAAAATAACTGCTGTAAACAAAGATGCCATCGCATAAACCTCTCCTTCTACTGCTGAAAACCAGAACGAATCAGAGAAAGTGTAAGCTAAAGAACCAATAACAGCTGCTACAAAAATTGCTGTTTGTTCACCAGAAGAAATATCATTAACTTTTTTCGCAACAATCTTCTTTAATAGTAAAGTCAGCGACCAAAACATAAAAAGGATTGTCAAAGAGCTAGAAATAGCGGATAAACTATTGATGTAGAAGGCCACACTTTCTTTGTCCGCAAAGAAAGAAAACGCACGTCCTAATACCATAAACAAGGGTGCACCAGGAGGGTGACCAACTTCTAACTTAAAAGCTGCTGTGATGTATTCTCCACAATCCCAAAGACTTACGGTGTCCTCAAGTGTAACAAGATAAACGATTGATGCAACTAAAAAAGTCAACCAACCTAGTAAGGTATTCCATTTATTGTAATTCATAAGGGAATTAATTTTTGTTTTTTGTAGTGCGAATTTAAGAATATATCTTTTGTCTTTCTTTTTGGTAAGTCAAAAAGATTTATTGTGCTTTATTAAAGACCAAAGAATTCAAGATAAAAAAACTTTTTTAAAAAAATGAATCGAATCTAAAATTTGTTTATAAATTTGCCCTCGCATTTGAGTTACGTCAAATGTTTATTGGCCCATGGTGTAACTGGCAACACGTCTGGTTTTGGTCCAGAAGAGTTTAGGTTCGAGCCCTAATGGGCCAACAAAAAGGAGTTCAGTAATGAGCTCCTTTTTTGCTTTTTTTTAAATAGGGTAAAATAATCTTCGTAGCTTATAAAAAAGCCGGAATAGCAGAACATTTGAAACCAATAAGAAATTAGATAACAAAAGATAAAGCTATATTCGAATTTTTGAAAATCGAATCATTTAATAAACTCTTTAAATAAAGGTTAAAATTAGCGAAGTTATTATTCCCAATCCTCTAAAAATTCATCCAGAGAGCGCCTGTCTTTTTTGGTTGGTTTTCCATCTGTTTCACGGTAAATTCGTTGCGCAGATTGGTAATTTTTGAATTTTTCAATTTCTTCGATTGTGGTTATATCTTTTATGAATTCGCCAATGAGTGCGGCACCTACGCGTTTGTCTAAGAAATTCAAAACTTTGTAAGAGAAAACAGCTGAGTTTTTATGAACCTGAATCACCTCGCCAAGTTTTACTTCTTTTGCTGGTTTTACGTTTTCTCCGTTGATTTTTATTTTGCCTTTTGCTAACAATTCGGTTGCAATTGAACGTGTTTTTGCCAGACGTACTGACCAAATAAATTTATCCCATCTCAATTTCATGCTGCACCTTTTTTGGAAGTGATTCAAAAACCAATCGATACGAATGTTCAATTAATTCCATAAGTAATCTGTCGTCAACATCTAAGTGCAACTGAATTGTATTCCAGTGCTTTTTACTCATGTGATAACCCGGTTGAACAGCCATGTGGCTTTCACGAAGTTCTAATGCTCTTTCCGGCACACATTTAAGATTGATACTATTAAATTCAATCGTGTCTGTAAGAGCAAACATTTTTCCACCAACTTTAAAGACTAAAGTGGTTTCATCAAAAGGAAATGTTTCTTTGACTCCTTTTTTTGAAATACAATAATCAAAAAACGAATCGAAAGTCATAGTTAATGAATGGCAGGTGCGAAGTCTTTAGTTCCAAGCGCATGCAACATTTTCGTGTGATCTTTCAATGCACCATAAAATGTTTTGTAAGAATGGTAAGGTAAGTTAAATTCCTCAGCGGTTTCTTTCACAATTTTAGAAATTTTGCTGTAGTGAACGTGACAAATATTTGGAAATAAATGATGTTCTACTTGAAAATTCAAACCCCCAACGTACCAAGAAAACAATTTTGCTTTTGGAGCGAAATTAGCAGTATTATATAATTGATTAACAGCCCAATCAGCGTCCACATTACCAGATGCATCGGGAACTGGATAATTTGAAGTTGGAACAACGTGAGCCGGTTGGAAAATTGCAGCCAACGTCAATCCAGCAATAAAGTGCATCACTATAAAACCAATCAAAGTAACATACCAAGATGCAGGACTTAAAGCAAATGGTAGAATCACAAATACTGTTCCGTATATCACTTTACTTACTAAAATGTTAATCATGTGCCTTCTAAAAGAAATCCCTTGAGTTTCAACTAACCCCATTTTTTTGTAGCGAGCAGCTTGATTAAAATCTTTGCTTACAAACCAAAGAAATGTCATCAAACCGTAGAAAAACCATGCATAGATGTGTTGAAAACGATGAATTCTAAAACGTTGTTTGTGTGGTGAAAATCGTAGTAGAAACGTTGGCGCATCGATGTCTTCATCCATTTCAGAAACATTTGTGTAGGTGTGGTGCAAAACATTGTGTTGGATTCTCCAATTTGCATCATTTCCACCCAAAAGAATTAGAACATTACCTATGATTTTGTTTACCGTTTCGTTACGGGAATAAGCTCCATGGTTAGCATCATGCATAACAGAAAGACCAACACCAGCCATTCCAATACCCATTAATATCCACATTAATAAATAAATCCAGCCACTAAGACCTGATACAAATAAAACACCAAATGGAACTAAGTATAATGACAATAAAGCTATTGTTTTAAAAACCATTCCTGCGTTAGCATGACGAGTTATGTTTCTAGTTTTAAAGTAGTCGTTAACACGTTGACGAAGTACTTTATAGAATTCTGAATTGTGATCTTTGGAGAAGCTAACGTTTTGATAAGCCATAATTTTATAAATAATAATTATACAAAAGTAACGATTAAACAGCAAAATAGTTTTAACTTGTCTAAACTTAACAGATTAAGCAGTTTAAACTAAGCCTTGTAATGAGCAATATTTAAAATAAAAACCTTGTAATTGCATTAAATCTATGTGATTTCCTTTCTCGACAATTCTCCCTTTTGACAATACAATTATTTCATCCGCGTTACGAACTGTACTCAATCGATGCGCAATTACAAACGAAGTTCTATTTTTCATTAAGTGTTCCAGCGCTTCTTGGACTAATTTTTCGGATTCTGTGTCCAATGCTGAAGTAGCTTCATCGAGAATTAAGATTTTTGGATCCTTATAAATTGCTCGTGCAATGCTTAAACGTTGTTTTTGTCCTCCAGAAAGTTTGTTGCCACGTTCACCAATAATTGTGTCGTAATTGTTTTCCAATTCAATAATGAAATTATGTGCATTGGCGATTTTAGCTGCTTCGATTGCTCTTTCCATATTAGGATACACTTCTCCAAAAGCGATATTTTCTAAAACTGAAACATTAAACAAAATTGATTCCTGAGAAACGATACCAATCAATCCTCTCAAATCCATTATTTTTAAGTCGCGAACATCAATTCCATCAATCAATAACCTTCCTTCTGTGACATCATAAAAGCGAGGTAACAAATCCATCATTGTTGATTTTCCACTTCCGGATTCGCCAACGATTGCTATTGTTGCCCCTTTTTTAACGCTGAGATTGATAGCATTCAAAACGGGTTCATCTCCATATTTAAAACCAACATTTTCAAATTGAATAGAAGAATAAAAATCGGTAATTGTTATTGCATTTTCTTTTTCTATAATTTTTTCATCGGCATTCAACACTTCGTTAATGCGGTCTTGTGAAGCACGCGCTTTTGTCATGTTTGCCATATTATTGGAAACGCTTTGAATAGGTCTTAATAACTGAGAAAAAACAATTACAAAGGTCAAAAACACTTCGCCTGTCAGCGCTTCTTTGTCGGATTCAAGTATCATTTTTCCACCAAACCAAACTAAACTTAACATGACAGCGGAACCTAAAAACTCATTCAAAAGTGGCGATAAATCTTTTTTTCTAAATGTGCGAGTTACTAATTGTTGGTGCTCTAAGTTGATTTTTTTAAAATTGGAAAAAAATTGCGGAATCGCATTAAAGGCTTTAATTATTCGAATCCCTCCCAAACCCTCTTCCATTGCAGAGAATAAAAACCCCAATTGTTCTTGTCCTTTTTTAGCAGTTCGTTTCAAGCTTTTACCAATTCTTGAGATTACAAATGCAGAAATCGGCAATAAAAACAAGGAAACCAAGGTCAATTCTGGACTTAAATATATCAAAGATGCCACATTGATGACAATTGCCAAAGGTTCCCTAAAAATCAATTCAAGCAAACTAACAACTGCAACTTCAATTTCGCCAACATCGCTATTCATGCGTGCCATCAAGTCTCCTTTTCGCTCGTTGGAATAATACGAAAGCGGTAATTCAAGTGACTTTAAAAACAAAGCATCACGCACATCACGCACTACTGCCATTCGCAATTCAGATTGGTACCAAACAGCTCCGTAGCGAAATAAGTTTTTTAAGAAAAAAGCAGCAACCACTGAAAGACACACAAAGAGTAAAGCATCTTTTGGATCAGATTTTACCAGTTCGTACATCCAAAAGTTGTAATAATCTTTGATGTAATTAAAAATGGCAAAAAACCCTCCTTCAAACTTGGGCTCAAGTACAGTTATTAATTCTTCTGGTTTACGAAAAATTAATTGTAAAACTGGAATAAAAAGAACAAGCGAAAGCAAGTTAAAAACTACAAATAACAAATTACAAAGCACTACAATGAATGCGGTCGTTTTGTATTTAAAGGTGTAATTATATATTTCTTTGTAGTAACTCACAATTTTACAAATATACATTTTGTAGAAACTATATTCCGAATTTTAATTTTGATAAGATACTTTGATTGTTTGCCCGAGATTGATAATATAAATTTGATTGCTTAAAAAACGTTGATCGTTTTTATTCTGCCTTTCGAGTCAAATAATAAATATTGATCATTACAATTGCAACGTTGGTAATAACGATTGGGATAGAGGCTAAAAGTGTTCCGTAAACAATGAAAAAGGCACAACCAAAGCTATTGATTACACGCAAATAAGTTATTTTTTTCATTATGAATGAAACCAAAACGAGCGCTGATGCCACATAACCAATGTATTCTGTATATTCTTGCATGTCAATTTAATTTTAAAAGCGGAAAGATACTCCAATTTGTTAATAATCGAACGAAGGTTTTAACTCAAAAATTGCGAAGGTTTCAATTTGAATTATCTTTGCATCATGGCAAAACAACGATTAAGTTTATTCATTTCTGGAAAAGGTACCAACGCAATCAATCTCATTCATTATTTTAAGAATTCAACTGATGTGGAAGTGGCTGCGGTTTTGTCAACGAAAGCGAATGAAAGGGTTGAAAGTTTGTGTAATGAAGAAGAAATATCTTATGAATCATTCACACAAAAAACAATAGAAGCGCTTGATTTAATGCAATTTTGCGAAAAAAAAAGCATTGATTGGATAATACTCGCTGGTTTTCTAAAGAAAGTTCCTGAGGAATTAGTTCGTCATTATCCAAATAAAATCATCAATTTGCATCCAGCTTTACTCCCAAAATTTGGTGGAAAAGGAATGTATGGAATGCACGTTCACACGGCCGTGGTTGAAGCAAAGGAGCAAAAGTCTGGAATTACAATTCATTATGTAAACGAAGAGTTTGACAAGGGTGAAATCATCGCTCAATTTGAAATAAAAATCGACACAGAAGAAAGCCCTGAAAGTTTAGCAGAAAAAATTCATGATTTGGAAATGACTCATTTTCCTGAAGTTGTTGAGCGAGTGGTTAAGTCATTAAATCGCTTCAAATAACTCGTATCTGTTAGTGCTTTTAAAAATAAAATCAACTGTTTTTGTTCTTTCGCGCTGAGGTCAAATGGCACAATCGTTGAACTTTGCAAAGGATGTCTCTTTCCTCCTTGTGAATAATGTGCAATTACTTTTTCCAAGGTTTCTATACTACCATCGTGCATGTAGGGGAAAGTCAACTCGACGTTTCGCAAAGAAGGAATTTTAAATTTCCCAATATCTGCGGAATCTAAATTGATTCTGAATCGACCTTTATCTTTTCCAAAATCTAAATAAAGTCCATTGTTTGCTGCTTCAAACGTGGTGAAATACGGCGCAGGATGACATTGAATGCAATACAGTTTTTCAGAAAACAATTTCCAACCAGCTTGTTCATCTTTGTTAAGTGCTTTTTTATTTCCAGCTTGAAATTGATCAAATCGGCTATTCATAGAAACCAATGTTCTTTGAAATGCACTTATTGAGCGTGTTAAAACATATGCGTCAAAATCGCGCTTGAAAATTCGTTGTGCTGCTTCTTGGTACTCTGAAATTGCTCGTAGTTGTGGAATGAGCTTTTTCATATTGTGACCCATTTCTGTCGGTTCTTGCAAAGGAACAATCACTTGTAGTTCCAGCGTTTTTAAATGCGCATCAAACATTACTGTTTTAAGAAATCCTGAATTTAAAACGCTTGGTGCATTTCTGTCTGTTCGTTGTCCTTTGATGCCAATACTCGTTTTTAATTGATCGGTGAACGCTTTGTGTGGGTCGTGGCAAGTTGCACAAGCTACAGTTCCATCGAGTGAAAGCCGTTTGTCAAAAAACAATTTTCTACCTAATTCAGCCTTTTCAACCGTCGTTGGATTTTCTTCGGGTGCAGGCACAAAAACCAGTTCATTTGGGTCTGTTGTTGTGTTTTCACATTTTGAAATACTTGTCAAAAGAAAGATGGAGCAAACAACAAAAAACAGCCAAGTGCGCGCCATTTTTTAAGGAATTATTGTTTTTTTAGCGTGCAACAAATTACCGTTTTTATCTTCTAATTGAAGAAGGTAGAAACCAGATTTTAAGTTTTTAAAACTAATAGTTCCTTCAGTGTTTAGCATCAATTGCGTTTGTACCAATTTTCCTTGTTGGTCAATAATGTTGCATTTATTACCTTCTTTCAAGGTTTCCCATTTAACAAATAGCATTTGATTCTCGGTCCAAGTAGTAATTTTTGAATTATCAATTTCAGCTAATGAAGCCGAGCTTGCAAGTGTAAAAACAGGTTCAACTTGAACATTGTCAAGAATCGTTTTATTTACACCAACCTCATCGTGACTAACGCCAACGGTTGCCAAGGGTATGTTTTTAATCCATTGTTCGATATTGCAATCCACATAAATATCAATTTGATTGGCTGAGGTAGTTGTTTGAGTCACATTCAATTCGACTAATTGTTGATTAGAACCTCCTAAATTGTGTAATTCAAAATATGCATCCGGATCTCCATCAGAATGTGAATCTGAAAAGCCACCAATAATCATGTGCATATAACCCGATAGCCAACCCCAATACATAGACGGAGATTGAAAACTCAAGGGATGCGTTTCAGGATAAAGTGAAATATCTTGTGATTCAGCACCAGATTGCAAATTCCATTTTTTAGGCACGCCAATGGTAAAGTTCAGTTGTTCAATTAGATTAAGATCAAAATTTCCTATAAAAAAAGTGTGATTTTCTGGTTCTACGAGAAATATATCTTGGCTCAAATTAACTTGTTGTCCTACGTCGTGGGTCAATATGATTTCAGATAGATAATAATCAAAATGGTCGAGTTTAAATGCTTTACCATCTAAAGCCGTATAGTTAGTATTTAACTGAAAATCAATACCATTAACTTTTGGATTAAGGTGTAAATAAACTGCTTTTTGAGCAAAAGTAATCATTGAAAAAAAGCAAATAAAAGCTATGGTTAGACGCATAAGTTATTTTCTAGCAATGTATAATAATTCGTCTTTCATTAATCGGTATTTTTCAATAACCGCTGAATCGAATTTTTGTTTTGTGTCGTAAATAGCAACCTTAAATCCTGCTTTTTCAAGCCATTGCGGGTAATCTCTACCGAACAGGCGCACGTGGTCTTTTTGCCAAAAATGCTTTTCTCTTTCTGCAGGGGAGGTGATGCTTGGGTCTTCGTAGGTTGTTGCTCTTGACATATCTTGCGGAACTTGCATAATAGCCCATCCACCAGGTTTCATAACGCGGTAAATTTCTTTCATACACTGAATTGGATCATCCACGTGTTCCATTACGTGATTACAAAAAACAACGTCAAAGCGATTGTCCTCCAAGGGAATTTGGTGCAAATCAAAATGAATATCAGCGATTGGTGATTCCAAATCTCCAGTTAGATAGTTCAAGTTTTGTTGTTTTTTAAATAACTGAATAAAGCATTGTTCAGGAGCGATATGTAAAACGTTTAATTGTTTCGCCGTGAAGAAATCACTTTCATTTTTGAGATACAACCACATCAAACGGTGACGTTCTAACGTTAAATCATAAGGACACAAGACGTTTTCACGATGTGCGACTGCTGAACCATAGGAAAGAAATTTTGAAAAAGATTTTTCACACACCGGACATTCTACCTTGTTTCCACGGTAAAGAATAGGTGCAAAAAGCTTGAAAACGTAGCTTAAACGAATCAACAAAGGACGAGGAAGCGTGTTGAGAAGGTATTTATAAAGTTTTTTCACTGAACAAAGATAAGTTTAAATTCAAAATCGGCATAGGAAACTAATATATTCATGGAGTTTTCAAATTGCTATTAGAAGATAAATAAAGGTAAAAAATGCGTAATCACTTATTAATAAAAAAGACAATTTAGTTCAGATATAATACAATCGTAAAAGTTGTTCCTTCGTTTTCGATAGATTCAAAGGAGATTTTGCCACCGTGATTTTCAACGATTTGTTTTACAACAGATAATCCGATTCCACTTCCAGTCGATTTGGTGGTGAAATGCGGAATAAAGATTTTATCCTTCTGCTCGTTTGGTATTCCTGTTCCATTATCGGAAACTTGAATCACAATTTGGTTAGTTTCTTGCCGCTTTTCAACGCTAATGCTAACTTTTCCATCTTTGCGTTCGTTGAGCGATTGAATTGCGTTTTTTATGAGGTTATTAAACACTTGAATCCATTGGTCTTTATCGATTTTGAGCAAGAGTAAACTTTCTTCCGAATGAATTTCAATCGTGCAGTTTTCTTCCATTTCAAACAAAGTAGCCGAATTGCTGATGATTCCAAGTAAATCGATTTCAACTTTTTGCGGATCAGGCATTTTAGCAAAGTTAGAAAACTCATTTGCAATGCGAGTTAAACCATCAATTTGCTCAATTACAGAATTTAAAACACGCTCTAGTCGTTCTTTTGAGCCTTCATTAGATGGGTCGTAACTGCGCAATAAATGCTGTATTCCAAGCTTCATTGGCGTTAATGGATTCTTGATTTCGTGCGCAACTTGCTTCGCCATTTCACGCCAAGCACTTTCCCGTTCACTTTTTGCCAATTGCAAGGCTGCTTCTTCTAACTCTTCCAATTTTAAGTTGTAAGCTTTCACAATTGTACCAATCTCATCGTTGCCGTCGTATGCAATTTTTTGATTTTCAATTCCAAATTTTAAGGTTGCCACTTTTTGACTCAACAAACGCAAAGGAGCTGTTAACCAGTTGGAAATCAATAGTGAAATGATAATCGAAATAGCGAGTAACAAAATAAATACATTGATAATTGCGACAATGAATTGTTGAATTTGATCTTCAAAATCGCGCTGTTGTCCAAAGTGTTGCAAGTTGATATAACCCAACATTTTTCCTTCTCCATTATAGAAAGGCAAATAAGACGAAATGTAAGACAGTTTTCCGATTTCTTCTCGATTGGAAAAAAAGCTTTTATTGTTTAGTTTTAACTCTTCAAGTGCTTGTGGATTAATTTGTTCGCCGAGTAATCCAATGTTAAAAATCTTCGGTCGAGAAGAAGCAATCAAGTAGCCATTCGGGTCGTAAATATTCAAGTCGGTGACAAATACTTTCGAAAGTTTCATCAACACACTT
>CALPMC020000066.1 GCA_943324565.2 Chitinophaga pinensis
ACGTTCACTAATCCAGTTCAAGGGACAATAGTAAAAAACTCCAATTTTACTGTGAATGCAATCATTACTAATGTGACAAACGTTGCTGGAATTAAATTCTTTGAGAACAATATTCAAGTGAACGGTTTCAGTTTCGACCCAATCTCAGGTTTATTTACTAGTAATGTTGCGCTTGCACCTGGTTTGAATACTTTTAAAATTGAAGCAACAAATTTGTGTGGAACAATCACAAGTACAGCAAGTGTAACATTTGATAATTGCGTTTCACCAACAGTGCAATTGATTAACCCAAGCGCAACAGGAACAACAACTAATACGGCTGCAACAACTATTCAAGCATTTTTGAAAAACGTTCTTTCTAATCAATCAGTCAGTGTGACTCAAAATGGAATTGCTGTAACGAATTTCACGTTAAATAATGGACAATTAATTTTCCCAACAACATTAGTAATTGGCATCAATACTTTTGTTATTACAGCTAGTTCTTCCTGTGGAAATGCATCTGAAACATTTACGATTAACTACCAAAATTGTGCAGCTCCAGTTGTAACCTTGAATAATCCAACAAATAATTCAACTGTAAATGCTGCTTCTTTGGTTTTCAAATCAAAAATTGACAATATCGCAGCGAAACAAAATGTTTCATTGAAGTTAAATGGAATTGACATTAACAATTTCACTTATAGTACAACAACGAAACTAGTTCAATCTACCTTACAATTACAACCTGGAATGAATGTGATTTCTATTGGTGCGATAAATAATTGCGGTAGCGATATCGAAACAATTTATGTAAACTATGACAATTGTATTGCCCCAAATGTATTGATTGCAAACACAAATACTACAGTAACCAATGCGGCATTTGTTTTAAATGCAACGATTCAAAATATGTTAGATGCACAAGGACTTTCATTGACTCAAAATGGAAATCCAGTTAATTTCAATTACTTCAATTCGCAATTAACTAGCGCTCTAACTTTAGTTCCAGGAAACAATACTTTTGTATTAACAGCTACAAAATCTTGTGGAACATCAACAAAAACGTTGATTATCAATTATAATAATTGTATTGCTCCAAGTGTCTTTATTTTGAATCCAACAGCAAGTGGATCAGTTGTGAATGCGAGCACTTTAGCTTTCAAAGCATCCGTAACAAATATCACAAACGCGCAACAAATTGTTTTAAAACAAAACAACCAAGTTATCCCATTCAATTACAATAATGGTTTAATTGAAGCGAATGCAACACTATCAACTGGAGTAAATAATTTCCAAATTACAGTAACAAATGCTTGTGGAACGGATACTAAAACTACTGCTATCAGCTTTGTGAATTGTACACCACCTGCGATTTCTATTTTGAATCCAGTGATGAACACCACCACAATCAATTTTGCGCAGTTTCAATTCAAAGCAGCAATTTCAGGTTCAACAAACTCTCAAGCAGTAGGATTGAAAGTTAATGGGCAAGATGTGACATTTAATTTATCAAATGCAATCTTGACAGCAAACTTAAATTTGATTCCAGGGGTAAATACAATTATAGTTTCAGCGTCTAACTCATGTGGAACTGTAATTGAGACATCAACAATCACTTATGATAATTGTGTTCCACCAACTATTCAGTTAACTGGAATTCAAAACACAACTCAAACAGTTACAAATCCGAATTTTGCTTTAGCAGCAGTTGTGGCAGGAATTAATTTACCATCAAATATTTCATTTACACAAAATGGTTTAGGTAAATCTTTCAATTTTGCAAACTCAAATTTCTCTGCAAACCTACAGTTAGTAGAAGGTTTGAATACAATTACTTTATCGGCAACAAATTCTTGTGGTGTTGCGATTAAAACGTTGAACATTACGTTAAATACATGTGTTCCTCCAACAGTAAGCTTTACAAATCCAGCAAATTCGGGGACAACTATTGCTAATGCTGCTTTTGTTTTTAAAGCGAATGTTCAAAATATTGCTAACACGCAAGGTATTGTATTGAAACAAAATGGCGCAACGATTTCAAATTACAGTTTTGTAAATGGACTAATCACAGCGAATGTAACCTTACAAGCTGGGTTAAATACATTTTCTGTTGTTGCAACTAATTTATGTGGTGTGGCAAGTGAAACAACTACAATTACTTTTGACAATTGTGTTCCACCATCTATAAACATTACAAACCCAACAGCAGTTGGAACAACGGTTTCAGCAGCAGCTTTTAACTTTAGAGCAACAGTTCAAAACATTGCAAGTATCCAAGGTTTATCTTTGAAACAAAATGGAATATCAACAATTTCTAACTTTAGTTTCGTAAATGGTCAAATTTCTGCTAATGTAGTATTGCAGCCAGGATTGAATACGTTCACACTTGTCGCAACCAACCCTTGTGGAGTTGCAACAGAATCTACGTCAATCACATTTAACAATTGTGTTCCACCGACAGTAAGCTTTATAAATCCAGCGGTATCAGGAACAACAGTTGCAACAGCAGCTTATAATTTTAAAGCGAATGTTCAGAATATAACAACTGCACAAGGAATTTCATTGAAACAAAACGGAACAACAATTTCTAACTTTAGTTTCGTAAATGGTCAAATTTCAGCAAACCTTACTTTGCAAGCAGGTTTAAATACCTTTACAATTGTAGCAACTAACGTATGTGGAGTTGCAACAGAAACTACTTCAATCACTTTTGATAATTGTGTTCCACCAACGGTAAGTTTTACGAATCCTAACAATTCAGGAATTACAGTAAATCGTCCTTCTTTTAATCTTACAGCAACCATCCAAAATGTAAGTGCGTCGGGAATCGTTTTAACACAAAACGGAACACCAATCACCAATTTTGGTTTTATAAATGGTCAATTGAGTCATGCAGTTCAGTTACAAGATGGATTAAATACATTTGTGATTGTTGCAACAAATACTTGTGGAACAGCAACTCAAACGATTACCGTAAATTTCAGTAGTTGTGTAACTCCGGTTGTAGCGATTTCAAATCCTTCAAATGGTGCTGCGCCTGTTTCTGCAAGTGCTTATAATTTCACAGCAAGTATTCAAAACATTACTACTGCACAAGGAATTTCTTTAAAACTGAATGGAACAACAATTTCGAACTTTACCTTCAATAATGGAACTGTTCAAGCAAATGTTACTTTAACTCCTGGATTAAACACTTTTGTTTTGACTGCAACTAATGCTTGTGGTACAGTTAGTGACACAAAAGCGATAACGTATAATAATTGTATACCACCAACAGCATCAATTTCTTCGCCAGGTGCCAACGCAATTATTGTTTCAGCAGCAGCGTTTAATTTCTCAGCTACTGTTCAAAACATCACCTCTGCGCAAGGAATTTCGTTAAAATTGAATGGTACAACTATTTCAAACTTCAGTTTCACAAATGGAAACATTCAAGCAAATGTTAACTTACAAGAAGGATTGAATTCGTTTATTTTAACAGCAACAAATGCCTGTGGAACAATTACAGACACTGAAACAATAACATTTAATTCATGTTTTCCACCAACTGCGGTAATCAATTCGCCAAGTGCCAATGGAACAACAGTTGCTACAGGGGCATACAATTTCACAGCTAGTGTTCAAAACATTACTTCTGCACAAGGAATTTCTTTAAAATTAAACGGAAATACTGTTTCAAACTTTACATTTAATAATGGAAATATTCAGGCAAATGTTAACTTACAAGAAGGATTGAATACGTTTGTTTTAACAGCAACAAATGCTTGTGGGACAGTAACTGAAACACGAACAGTAATTTTTGCTTGCCAACTTCCAACAATTGTTTTTAACCCAACAATCTCAAGAGGTTCAACTTTGACTTATTTCTTCTCCGCAACAGTTACTAACGTACCAAGTCAACAAGGAATTAATTTCACTTTGAATAATTCTCCTATTACAGATTTTACTTTCCAAAGTGGAATTATTCAAACTACTTTATCTTTACAAAATGGTGCCAACACAATTCGTATAACTGCAACAAATGCTTGTGGCACAGCAACTCGAGATACAGTAATTAATTTTGGAACTTGCGATGCACCAGTAATCGAATACTTGAACCCAATCACTGAAGGTTCAACGGTAACAAATGCTTTTTTTAATTTATCGGCAAATATTGGTAATGTTACGAATCCACAAGGAATAGAATTTAAATTAAATGGTGCGCCAACTGCTGCTAATTTTTCTAATGGAGTTTTACAAGCAACAGTTACATTACGAGCTGGAACAAATACATTTTCTATTACTGCAACTAATCAATGCGGAAATGCAAATTTGAACTCAACGATAATTTATCAGAGTTGTGTTGCGCCAGTAATTAATAATACAACTTCACCTGCTTCTGGAAGTGTTACCCAAAATACCAGTTTAAATGTAAGTGCTGTTATTCAGAATTATACTCAAGAAACAAATGTCACTGTGAAAGTGAATGGAAACGTTGTGACAGCTTATTCAAACGTCAATGGAATAATAACTGGTATTCTTCCTTTGCAAAATGGAACAACATCAGTTGAATTAACAGCTACTAATTCTTGTGGAACAGATTCCGACGTTTATTCAATCACAAGATGTAAACCCACAACGTTCTCTTTAATTAATCCTTCTGCGAGAAATACAGCAGTGACTTCACCAAATCAAGTAATTCAGTTTAATATATTTAACATTGACCCTCAAACAACAATTAATATTACTCAAAATGGAACACCAAACAACAATTTCTCAATAAACGGACAGTTAGTAGTTGGAAATGTGCAATTGGTCCAAGGTGTGAATACTTTCCAAGTGAACACTTCTAATGCTTGTAATCAACTATCTGAAACACTAACGATTAATTACGTCACAAATGGCACCACAAGTCCTTCAACTCCGACCTCTCCAAATCGAGGAGGAGGAAATGATTCATCACCAACACCAACTAATCCAACACCACCAACTAATCCAAACAATAATGGAGGAGGAAACAACAATGGAGATCAACGAGTGAATGGTAGTGGAAAAGTTACCATAACTCCAAATAAAGAAGATGGTAAGACTAACAATGGTGGAAAAATCCCTACAAATAGTGAAACTATTACAACGTCACCAAAGAATCAAACATCAACACCAACCTCAACAGTCACTAAGCCAGCAGCAACAAAAGTGAATACGGATTCAAAAGTGACAACTCCAACTGTGAAAGACACTAAAAAAGTTGAATCAAAACCCACAGAAAAGGACGGCTCAAAACGAGTTGAATCTCCAAAACCTAAAGTTGAAACAAAAACGCAAATTAAAGGAGGAGGCAGATAGTCTCCTTTTTTCGTTTGAAGTGGTGTTATTTATACATTTCTTTCTATCTTCGCACACTTAAATTTTTTGAGAAATGGCATTAATTGGAAAAATACGTTCAAAATCAGGTTTATTAGTAGGGGTAATTGGCCTTGCATTATTATCATTTATTTTGTCAGATTACAAAAGTATGTTTGGTTTTAGCGAAGGAGCTTACGGAATCGGAACTGTTTTTGGTGAGAAAGTAGATGCAAACAAATATTCTATTACAAGTCAACGCGTTCAAGACCAGGAAAGAACACAAGCAGAACAAAGTCAAAAACCTTTTGGAGAGCAAGAAATGGAAGCTGCAACTGATAAAGCTTGGAACTTTTTAGTAGATTCAACTATCCTTGCAAAAGAATATGAACAGCTAGGAGTAAGTGTTTCAGAAAGAGAATTCAATGCCTATTTAATGGCAACTGACGGGTTTAATGTATTGCAAGATTTAGCACAGTTTTTTACTGATTCATTGACCAATGCAATAACAGAAGCATCCACAATTGCTGGCCGTACTAAACTGCAAAACACCATCAATCAATTAAAAACTAGTAAAGAACCACAAGCTAAAACGCAATGGGATAATACAAAACAATATTATACTGATAGAAGAAAACAAGAGAAGTATTTCGCTTTATTGAATCAAGGTATTTATGTTACAAAATTAGAATCTGAACAAGAATATTTCAGTCAAAAAGAAATGAAAAGTATTGCTTTCGTTTTAAGAAGATACACAGAAATCAACGATGAGGATGTGAAAGTAAGTGATTCTGAATTAGAAAAATACTACGAAGAACATAAAGAAGATAGCAAATATAGAGTTAGAACTGATTCAAGAGAGGTAAAAATGTTTGACGTAGTTATCGCTCCTTCAAGAAAAGATTCAGTTACTTTTAACAAAGAACTATCAAAATTAAAAGCTGAATTTGCAAGCTCTACTAATGATTCTATTTTCATTCTAAAATACAGTGAAAATAAAGTGTATTTTGGTGACAAACGTGCAACCGCAGTTCCTGAAGGACATCCTAAAGCAGAACGTTTCCAAACTTATCCAAGAGATTACGATACAATTTTCAAATTATCATCAGTAGGTCAAGTTGTTGGTCCATACATGAACAAAGAAAATGTAATTATCTCTAAAGTTATTGGATTTACACCATCTAGCTTAAAAGCGCGTCACTTATTGATTTCAACAAATGGATCAAAAGACGAAAAAGTTATTGCAGCGAAAAGAAAAACAGCAGATAGTTTATTGAAAGTAATAAATAAAGACAATTTTGCTGAATTAGTGGCAAAACACACCGAAGATCCAGGATCTAAAACAACAGGAGGATTGTATGAGGATTTCTTAGAAGGTGAAATGGTTGCTGAGTTTGGTGGTTTTTGTGCTACTGCTCCAATTGGTAAAATTGGAATCGTTAAAACTGACTTTGGTTTCCACATTATTGAAGTAATGGATAGAGGTGCATCAAAATTCCCATTGATTGCTTCAGTTACTAAAATTTTCAAAGCTTCCGAGGAAACTATCATAAATAAAGAAAGTGAAGTAAATAGAATTTTATACACTTTGGATCGTAAAATTTCTAAAGAGACAGACAATGCGAAAAAAGTAGTTTTATTTGATACAATCGTTAGAAAAGCAAACTATTTTGCTCGACCATTATCGTTAGAAGATAACAACCCAAGAGTATATGGATTCACAACATCAATGGCTGGAGATAAAATCTTAGAATTGGCTTATGCTGAGAATGTTGCTGTTGGCTCTTTGACACCTTATCCAATTAAGGATAAAGAAAAATATGTAATAGCAATGGTTACATCAATTAAGGAAAAAGGTACACCAAAATTTGAGGATGTAAAATCACAAATGGAACGCGAATTAATTGAAGAGAAAAAAGCAAAACGTTTCATGAATCAAATGGCAAAAGGTAAAAAATTAGAAGCTATTGCAAGAATCGCTAACACAACAGTAATGAATGCAGAAGTAACATTCAGTAATCCACAAATAATGGGAGCTGGTTACGAACCAGAAATTATTGGAACACTGTTTTCAGCAGCAATAAAAGATGGTAACAGAACTTTACCGTTAAAAGGTAAAACAGGTGTTTATGTAATTAAAGTTTTAAAAACAACAAAAGCTCCGACTGCTGCAAATTACAAAATTGAAAAAGATCAAATGTTATCTAATTTGAAAAACAGTATGCAAGGTCAAATTATGGGCGGTTTAAGAAAAGCTGCTGATGTAGTTGACAACAGAAAACTGAACAACTTAAGAATTAGATTATAATATTCTTCATTGTAATATTACAATGTTAAAATCAGAAATTAGAGCCCTTTTCAAAGAAAAACGAAAAGGGCTTTCTTTTTTCGAATTCAATCGCAGTTCAAAACAAATCACTGATTTAATACTTAAGAAATTCGATTTTAAAAATAAGAAAGTAAGTATTTTCCTTCCTATTGAAAAACATAAAGAATTCGATTCTTATCCTTTATTAGAGGAATTAATCATTCAAGGAGCAATTCCCATTATTTCTAAATCAAATTTTGAAGATTGTAGTTTGTCATTATTTAGGTACGAGAACATTTCACAACTCGAAGTAAATGCATTTGGGATTCCAGAGCCTAAGTATGGAGAAATTGTTTCTGAATTGCTTTTAAACATCGTTTTTGTGCCACTTTTAGCCGTTGACAAAATGGGAAATAGAGTTGGTTATGGAAAAGGTTTTTACGATAAACTTTTAGCAAAGTGTAATCCAGAATGTCTTTTTATTGGGATTAGTTTATTTGATGAATTTGTTAAGATTGACGATATAAATTCTTTTGATGTTCCTTTAAATAGTTGTTTTACACCCAATTGTTATTATGAATTCTGATAAAAAGAACCAGGGTCGCTATCATTTATTGACGATTTTTTTAATCCCAATAAATTTGATGGCACTGTTTCTTTTTGAAACTATTGGGCTGAAAATTGGAATTCCAATTATTAGCGTGCTAATTGCTTATTTTCTTTTGAGAAAATAATTTAAATAAAAAAAGGTGCTATTCCAATGAACAGCACCTAAATTTGGGGATTATGTTTTTCATTTTAAGTAATTCTCGTAGAAATCGTTTGCAGTATATAAACGACCTTCAACAATTACATTTTGAATTTGATTTGCAGAAAGGAAACGTAAAATTACTCTTCTATTATTAGCATTGTTCACAACCATATTGTACACAATTTCGTGGGTTGTGTTGTTATATTCAATAGTGAACATTTTCTCGTAATAACTTGCATAACTTCTTACATCTTCTTCAGAAACACTAGCTGGTAATTTCATTTTGATTTTACCTGCATCTTTTTCTTGTGTCAAAGCTAGTTTTGTACCACATATCGCAGTTGAATTATCTTGAGCAAAAGAAATGAATATGCTAATTAAAAAAACCGCTACTAAAAGAACCTTTTTCATAACTTAAATTATTAGATTTAACGCTAAGCTACAAATTATATTCCAAAAACAAACAAATGGGAAATCTAATCGCTTTTTTTAAAGAAAATCAATTGGAAGCAGGTTGTGATGAAGCTGGTCGCGGTTGTTTGGCTGGACCTGTAGTTGCTGCATCTGTTATTTTAAACCCAAACAACTTTATTGAAGGATTGAATGATTCAAAAAAATTGAGCGAGAAAATCCGTAGTCAGTTAAAATTTAAAATAGAGTCCAATGTTTTGGCACACGCAATCGGCATTGTTGATGAAAAAGGAATTGATCAAATTAATATTCTTAACGCTAGTTTTAAGGCAATGCACTTAGCTGTCGACGGTTTAAATGTTAAACCTGAATTTTTATTAATTGATGGCAATCGTTTTCGTAAATATCCCGAAATAGACCATGCTTGCATTATTAAAGGCGATTCAAAATATCAAGCAATTGCTGCTGCGTCTATTTTAGCAAAAACTCATCGTGATGACATAATGGAACAGCTTCACGAAGAATATCCAATGTACAATTGGAAGAAAAATAAAGGTTATCCAACAAACGACCATCGCGAGGCAATCAAAAAATATGGTGTAACTCCTTATCATCGCTTAACTTTTCGCTTACTTCCAGATAAACCTTTGTTTGAAGAAAGCGATTTTACTTAAACAAACTATTGTTAATTTAAACTTCTAAGTGTAAGTTTAACAGCGTAGAATACAATTACTTTTGCCCAAAAAGTTAATGTTTAAGAGAATTCTTCCCATTTCTGTTGTAATGATTTGCATTGCTTGGTCAGTATTTGTTTCTATTGATTTATTGTCTAATGAAAATTCTGTTGACTTCAAACATTATTTTAACAAAACTGATCAACAAATTTTAGTCGTTCATCATGCAAATGAATTGGATTGGAACGCCAGCAGTATTCAGATTTTACCAAGTAATCAGACGATTGCTATTTTTCTATTATCGCGCACAAATCAGTCAACGTCATTATATGTAAGTTCAAAACGCGCACTATTTGTTGTAGAAAAAAAAGAAAATTGGTCGAAGAAATCGGTTGAAAAGCTACTCACTAATGGTTTATTTAATTTTGAGTTTACAGGCAGAAGGAGTTTCAAATTTGGAAATTTAACTGGTGAATTTAGAAACAATCAATTGGCATTGTATCAAGGTGAACAAACAATTTCTGTAATTAATTTCCCTTCCGTTGATAACAAATGTTCTTATAGCATCATAGACTGTAAGGTAAATGAACCAATTGTAACTGATGTTTATCAAAAAGAAGATAAAACACTGAGCTACAAGAAAACGAAACTTGCGAATTCAAATGCGAAACAATGTGATGATAAATTGCTTTTTTCAAGTTTAATTTCAACTAATTTCACCTCTTACTCTTTTTACGAAAACAAGTATTTTTCAGAAACTGATACTACTTTTCGTAAAAGTGATTTTACGAAGTGGATAAAAAATGGAATTGTTTTTTTATCAAATGGTGCTGCTGAAGTAGCAATTTTTGATTTTAAAGAAGGCCAAAATCCAGTTCAGAATTTGAATGATAAATTTGGACTTCCAGAAAAGAATGAAGCTTTTGCTGAATATGAAAAAGTTGCATTTTGTGATAGCTGGAAACAAGATACTGTTTCAAAATTTTATTTTTTTGAGAAAGAGGGGATTTGTTTGGTATCAAGAAATAAGGCGTATTTAGATGAGGTCTTAACAGAGATGAGTCTTGGGAAAACATTATCTCAAAATCTAGAGAAAAGCCAACAGATTTTTAGTGCACTGCCAAGAAAAGTAATACACAGAAGTGTTACTTCAAAAAAGAGTGTAGCAAAAAGCATTCTCAACAAAATGTTGGTAGAAACAACATGTGTAAGTAAAGACAACACGAGTTTAAATACAATTAAAGATGATAAGGTAAAAGAGTATTTTTCGATGAATCCAGGTGAGCGAATATTAAATTTCGTAACCTTCAATGGACGTGGAAATTTAGTTTTACTTACTGAATCAAATAAACTAGTTGGTTATTCAAACGGATCAAAAAGATGGGAAAAACAATTAGCAGAAACCCCATCGGCATTTTCAATTTTTTCTTTCCAAAATAGTACTTTCTCCTTATGTACAAGCATCGAGACTCAAATTTTGGATTTGAATGGAAGATTAATTTATCGTTTCAAACCTATAGGTTCTGTTGCTCCATCAAGCTTAAATGTAGAAAATAAAGAAGTTTTCTTCGTGGGAGACGGAATAGATAATGTTAGCATTTTCAATACAACGGGAAAAACATTGAAGCGATTGCGTTTAACTGAATCAATTCGAGGAATTTACGGCTATGTCCAAAAAGGAAAAGCTTACTGTATTTCAGTTGGAAGAACAACAGCTTGGATTACTGAAATTGCTAAAAGAAACAATACGAAAGCAATTTCCATTGATTCAAGCACACAAGTTTTCTCGTTTAATAGCAACTTATTTTTTGGAACTATTTCCAAAGGAACATTGACATTACAACAAGTTAATGGTACGAAAAGCACAATAAAATTAAATCGAGAGACAAAACTAATGACAGCATTTACACATAACTATCAAACTTATTTCCTTCTAAAACAAGGAAAGAAATTAACAGCTATGGATTTCAATGGTGTGAAATTATGGGAAAGGAATCTCTCAATTGAAGAAATCACTAAAATTCATGTAGCTGTTAATCAAGTAGGGAAAACAATTTTAGGAATCCTTGATGGAATAGAAAATCGCTTATATTTGTATGATTCAAAAGGGAATAGAATAGACGAATCGGAAAGACATGGAGAGCAAAAAATAGAAATCTCACCTTTTGGAACCAATGCCTTTTCTATTACTACCTACTTAGGTTCTTATTTAATTCAATACACCAAACAATAAATTATGAAAAAACACTTCCTCTCCCTATTCTTATTTGCGCTTTCATTTAATTTCTTTAGTCAAAATTATTTAGGCGTCATGTCTAGCAATTACGCTGGAGTAATGGGAAATGATGTAAACCCAGCGAATTTTGTCGATGGACGTTTCAAATTTGATTTGAATTTATTTAGTACAAATGTCAATGTATATCAAAATTTTGGCTATTTCGATGCTGCAGCAATGCTAACTGCACAACAAAATACCTTAGGCAAAACATATTGGTGGAAAGGTTCCTTTTCTAATGATGTTTTAAGCGCTTGGTCAAAGCCAGATTCTACTTTTATCGATCGTTTTATCGTTCACAAGTACGACCAAAATACAAAAACAACACTTGGAATGAATATGAATTTACAAGTTGACTTATTAAATTTCATGTTTCATATTAATCCAAAAATTGCAGTTGGATTTGGTATTAAAGCACGTTCGATTTTAAACATCGACAATATGGATCCAAAATTGGCTGTACTTGCTGAAGAAGGATTAGAATATCCAGACTTATGGAATTTAAAATTAAATGAAGAGTTATTGAATATCAACCACTTATCTTGGACAGAATATGGATTAAACTATTCACAAGTAGTACTTGATCAAAAAGAACACTTTTTCAAAGCAGGAGGGAAGGTTAAATATTTACAAGGATATTCTGCCGCTTACATGTACACCAATAATTTTTCATACAATCTTGTAAATGAAGATACATCTCAATATTTGGCGGGTGATTTTGCTTATGGATACTCTAAAAACATTGATCAGTTAGTTGTTGATGGTGGTGGAATTCCAAAAGCTTCTGCAAAATTCGGTTTAGGTTTAGATTTGGGTTTTGTCTATGAATGGCGACCTGATTGGGAAAAACACAAATACGATATGGATAATGAGACTAATCTTTGGAAACGCAATATGAACAAATACAAAGCACGTGTTGGTTTTTCAGTATTAGATTTGGGTGGAATGCGATTTGAAAAGGGTGGTTTAAGTCGTGACTTTAGTGTAAATACAACATCACTTTTCAACTTAAGACTTTTTGACTCAGCGAATAGTTTTTTAAATTTTGACAACGTTATTGACAGTTTGATTACACAATCAACAACAGACGGAAATAAAGAATGGGTAGCAAACGAGGATACAGATCAAACTTTTTACATGCGCACTCCTTCTGCATTTAGTATTCAAGCAGATTATCATATTTGGAAATGGTTCTATGTAAATGCTACTGGAATGTTTAATATCATTTCGACAAAAAGAGCAACAAAAGTAAAAGTTGCAAATCAAGTTTCAATAACCCCTAGTTTTGATTATGCTTGGTTTGGTATTCATTTACCTATCTCTATGAATGAGTATTCTGGATTTAAAGCTGGTTTAGCAACCCGTCTTGGGCCTTTAACAGTAGGAATTACCGATTTTAGAACCTTAGTTGGAAAAGGAAAAGTTCAAGGGGCAGAATTATTTATGGGATTGAGGTTACCTGTTCTTTATGACGCTCCAAAAGATAAAGATGGTGATAAAGTCTCCGATAAAATGGATGATTGTGTTACAGAACCTGGCGTTTGGAGTTTCAAAGGATGTCCTGATACGGACGGGGATGGTATCAAAGACATGGATGATGAATGTGCAACTGTACCTGGTCTGGTAGAATTTAATGGTTGTCCCGATATTGACAAAGACGGAATACCTGATAAAGATGATGAGTGTCCAACAGTTGCGGGTATCAAAGAATTCCTTGGTTGTCCTGATACCGATAAAGACGGAATTAAAGATGCTTTGGATGAATGTCCAACTGTTGCAGGCTTGAAAGAATTTAAAGGTTGTCCAGATACAGATAGTGATGGAATTAGAGACATAGATGATGCTTGTCCTGATGTACCTGGTTCGATAGAATTCCAAGGTTGTCCAGACAAAGATGGTGATGGAATTAGAGACATAGATGACGCTTGTCCAGATGTACCTGGGTCAAAAGAATATCAAGGTTGTCCAGATAAGGATGCAGATGGAATATTTGACTTCCTCGATGCTTGTCCAGACGTTGCAGGTCCAAAAGAAAATAATGGTTGTCCTTGGCCGGATACAGATGGTGATGGTTTGTTAGATAAAGATGACGATTGCCCAACATTAGCAGGACCAAAATCAAACAAAGGTTGTCCATTAGTCGACACTGACAAAGATGGCACATTAGACAAAGATGATGATTGTCCGAACACTCCTGGACCGAAAGAAAACAAGGGTTGTCCGGTGATTGAACAAGAAATCATGGAAGTGTTAAATAAAGCATTCGATAACCTTGAATTTGAAACAGCGAAAGATATTATCAAAGATGAATCTAAACCTTCATTGGATGAACTAGCAGATGTTTTATTGAAAAAACAAACTTGGAAATTAGATATTGCTGGTCACACGGATAATGTCGGTGATGATGCTAAAAACATGGTGTTGTCTAAAAAACGTGCTGAATCATTGAAAGCTTACCTTGTTACAAAAGGCGTAGATGCAATAAGATTATCTACACTTTATTTTGGTGAAACAAAACCAATCGGTGATAACAATACTCCAGAAGGACGTAAGAAAAACCGCCGTGTTGAAATGAAAATTGTGATTGAATAAGAGGTCAAAAAAACCTTAACAATAAATAAAGAAGAGTTAAAATGTTTCACTCTTCCAAAAACAATTTTTTAAGTTCTGTTGCTTCGGAAGCTTTCATTTTTCCAGCAAGAATAAGACTTAATTGTTTTCTTCTTAAAGCACCTTCGTAACGATCTTTTTCTTGGTCAGTTTCTGGAATTAACTCAGGAACTTGAATGGGTCCACCATTTTGATCCACAGCTACAAAGGTATATATTGCTTCATTACTTTTTTCTAGAACGCCTGTAACTTGATCTTCAACAAAAACATCTACAAAAATTTCCATTGAGGAATTAAATGCACGAGAAACTTTTGCTTCTAAAGTTATGATAGAAGCATGTTTAATTGGCTTTTGAAAAGAAACATTGTTTACGGATGCAGTAACAACAACTCGCTTACTATGTCTATGCGCAGAAACACTTGCAATTACATCCATCCAAGCCAAAAGCTGACCTCCGAATAGGTTTCCAAGTGTATTTGTGTCGTTTGGAAGTACGATTTTTGTTGTTATAGCTAACGTTTCAACTGCTCTTTTTGATTTCATTTTGCAAAGTTAATTATTCGCTTACCATTTATCCGCTTTTTAAAATCTTCCTGTGAAAGAATTAGCATTTATTAAATATTTGCTTAATTTAGGGCAACTATTTAACTCATTTTAACCCTTAAAATCAAGATTAAATTATGAAAAATAATTTTTTACTTCTGATTACAGTTTTTGTTTTATCTCTTTTTCAACAATTAAACGCGCAAAAAAAACCTTCTTTTGATGCGACTAATGCTAGAGATGGAGAAAATGTTGAATACTGTCATCAGCACAAGAAACAAGTACTTTTGGAGCAAAATCCATTGTATTTAAAATCTAAAATCCAAGATGAAATTGAATTTCAAAAAGTGCTTAAAAAACCAGTACAAAAAGGTATAATTTATAAAATACCAATTGTTTTTCATGTTTTACATATTAATGGGGCAGAAAATATTTCGGATGAACAAATTATGGATGCACTTTTTATCCTTAACAGAGATTTTAGAAAATTAAATGCTGACACAGCAACAGTTCATGCTGATTTTCAAGGAATGCCATCTGATGCTGAAATTGAATTCGTTTTGGCAACAAAAGCCCCTAATGGAGCGTGTTTTAAGGGTATTACCAGAACAATTTCACCATTATCTTATGATGGTGCTGATGGCAATGCACAAGTAACAGCAATAAGAAACGGAAATGATGTTTTTAATGGAACTTGGGCAGGAAATAAATATATGAATGTTTTCATTTGTGGAGAAATCGGTGGTGCCGCTGGATATACTACTAATCCAGCTTCTTGGTCAAGTACATCTATGACAAATGGTATTTGGATATTACACAATTATGTAGGTTCTATGGGAACAGGTTCTGTAAACGGAAGTCGTGCATTAACACATGAAGTAGGTCATTGGTTAAATTTATCTCATACCTGGGGACCGAATAACAATCCTGGAAATGCTTCCTCTTGCACTTCAAGTGATCAAGTATCTGACACTCCTACTTGTATAGGTGTAACTTCTTGTAGTTTAAATGCAAACACTTGCGATGATGATAACGCATATTGGGGATTCAATATGCGTGATAATGTTGAAAATTATATGGACTATTCATACTGTTCAAAAATGTACACAGCAGGACAAGTTGCTAGAATGCGTGCTGCTTTATTGTTAGGAAGCACAGGAAGAGCAAATCTTTGGACGGAAAATAACTTAGCTGCAACTGGTGCAACAGGAAATTTGGTTTTGTGTAAGGCTGAATTTGCGGCTGATAAAAAAACGGTGTGTGCAGGTGAATTAGTTCAATTATTAGATGATTCTTACAATGCTGCAACCGGTTGGAATTGGGAAATTACACCTAACAATGGTTGGTCATTTGTTTCTGGCTCAACAGCGACATCACAAAATCCACAATTGAACTTTACATTGTCTGGTCTTTACACAGTTAAGTTAACTTCTACTGATGGAACAACAACCGACAATGAAATAAAGTCTAATTATTTAAGAATTTTACCCGCATCAACTACAATTCCTTATTGGGAAGGTTTTGAAGGTTATTCAACTTTAGACAATTTAACAAACTGGGAAGTTTATAACCCGAATAACAATAATGCTTACACAATTGAAAACACAACTGCTCATTCAGGAACGCAATGTGCTAAGATTGTTAATTTTGGACAGGTACCATCAAATATCGACGAATTGATTTCTGCACCAATAGATTTATCAGTGGTTCCTTCAAGTGGTTCAGTAACATTAAGTTTTAGATATGCTTACAGAAAAAAAGTAACAGCTGATTATGAATATTTAAAAGTGTTTATTTCTTCGGATTGTGGAACAGATTGGGCACAAAGAAAAACAATTGGTGGAACTCAACTTTCTAGTTTAACATCTTCAACTACTTGGAAACCAACCCAACAAAGTGATTGGACAACTGTTCACATGATCAATGTTACAAATAATTATTTTACAGAAAACTTTAGAATGAAATTCCGTTTTGAAGGTGAAGGTGGTAACAATTTCTATCTTGATGATATTAATTTATACGAAGGTTCTCCTTCTGATAATTTAGTTATTGGAGTTGATGAATTGAATACTTTTAACTCTTTGGAATTATTCCCTAATCCAACAGAAGATGAGTTGAACCTAAGATTCAATTTAGATAAAAAAGAAGATTTGAAATTTGTTATTTCTGACTTAAGTGGAAAAATTACACAACAACATTCTTTCAAAGCAAACGAAGGATCTAACTTGTTAATGTTTGATACAAATAGTCTTTCAGCAGGAATGTATTTCTTGACAATCGGAACAAGTACTTCGTCAAAAACGATGCAATTCGTTGTGAAATAGAAGACTAATTTTCTGCAAAGAAATTAAATAGGATGGTCGCTTTTGATCGTCCTATTTTTTTTTCTAGTTGTTCCAAAGACGTTTCTCTCATTACTTTAATTGTTTTAAACTCTTTGAAAAGTTCTTGCATTGTTTTCTCACCAATTCCTTTGATTTCAAGTAATTCAGATTGAATGGAATTTTTGCTTCTTTTATTTCGATGGTGAGTTATACCAAATCTATGTGCTTCGTTTCGCATAAATTGAATCAACTTCAAACTCTCGGAGCGTTTATCAATATAAATGGGATATTGATCACCAGGGTAAAAGATTTCCTCAAGGCGTTTGGCAATACCAACAACTACAACTTTTCCGCGGAGTGAAAGTTCAGTTATTGCTTCCATGGCCGCACTTAGTTGCCCTTTTCCACCATCTATAATAATTAATTGCGGAAGTGTTTGGTTTTCGTCTAGCATGCGCTTATATCTTCTGTACACAACTTCGCGCATTGTTGCAAAATCATCAGGTCCTTCAACTGTTTTTACATTAAAATGACGATAATCGTTTTTGGCAGGTTTACCATTTTTAAAAACCACACAAGCTGAAACTGCATTTGTTCCTTGAAAATTCGAGTTGTCGAAACATTCCATGTGGATAGGTAATTCATTCAATTTAAAGTCCGATTGAACTTGTTTTAAAACTCGATTTGGATCGCGTTCGGTTAAATTCAAATGTTCTTTTTTCAATTTATCGAGGCGGTAGTAATTCACATTTCGTAAAGAAAGTTCTATTAACTTTTTCTTTTCCCCGATTTGTGGAACTGAAAATTGAATTCCTGGAAGAATAATACTTAAACCATGTTGAACAATTACCTCTTTTGAAGTGCTTTCAAAACGCTGTCTAATTTCGGGTAAAACATAAGAGATGATTGTTTCTAAATCTTCATCTAATTTTTTCGTGACTTCGGAAGTATAAGCATGAATTATTGCCCCTTC
>CALPMC020000067.1 GCA_943324565.2 Chitinophaga pinensis
AAGTAAGGTTTGGTTGAGCGCTGTTTTGACACACAGTTGTTGTTCCTGCAATCGTTGCAGAAGGCAGTGTCGTAACTACAACATTCATTGTTGTATTGGTAGCACACGTATTAGGAGCTGTTGAAGTTGGAGTGAAAGTGTAAGATGAAGTTCCAGCTGTTGCGGTTGAAATCGTTGCAGGTGACCACGTACCAGCAATTCCATTATTTGATGTCAAAGGAAGAGTTGCAGGCGTTCCATTTTGGCAATAAGGCCCAACTTGAGTAAATAAAGGAGTTGTGTTTGGATTAACCACAATCGCCATCGTTGCTGAAGTAGCACAAACACCACTTGCAGTAGTAGGTGTAAAAGTGTAAGTCGTAGTAATTGGTGATGTTGTTGCACTATTATTTACAGTGGGAGACCATGTTCCAGTAAATCCATTATTTGAGAGCGTTGGCAATGAAAATGAATTACCACTACAAAACGGACCTAGCTGCGTAAATGTTGGGGCTTGGTTGGCAGTTACTGTAATCGTTGCATTACCACTTGTCGTATTCGAACAACTTCCAATCGAAACATTTGTAACAGAATATGTGTATGTACCTGGTGTTCCGGTAGGAACAGGTAATGTAAAAGAACTACTTGTCGTAGATGTGGTGATAGTCTGAGGCGATCCACCGTTTATGTTATATGTAAATGTGTATGGTGGAGTAGTTGTTGTACCAGTTATGCCTGTGAATGTAATATTTGGCTGAGAAGAATTTTGACAAACATTTGTGGTTCCTGAAATTGTAGCTGTTGGTAATGTTGTCGTTTGAATGGTCATTGAAGCGTTTTGGGCACAGCCTGGAGCTCCTGTAGTTGTCGGTGTAAAATTGTAGGTTTGTGATCCAATCGTATTGGTAGTAATGGTTGATGGCGACCAAGTTCCTGAAATACCATTAATTGATGTTGTTGGTAAAGTTCCTGGAGTGGTATTTTGACAATAGGGTCCTAAAGGATTGAATGTTGGAACTACATTTGGATTTACAACTATAACCATTTGAGCCGTCGTAGCACAAACACCACTTGCAGGTGTTGGGGTGAATGTATAGGTTGTTGTTACTGCTGAGGAAGTTGCACTATTATTTACAGCAGGAGTCCATGTACCTGTAAAACCATTAGTTGAAAGCGTTGGTAGAGTGATTGTATTTACACTGCAAAATGGACCGAGTTGTGTAAATGTTGGAGTTTGGTTGGCGGTAACGGTAATCGTTGCTGCTTGATTCGATATTGCATTAGAACAACTACCGATTGATACGTTGGTTAGGTTATATGTATATACACCTGGTGTTCCAGTTAAAACAGATAATGTAACAGAACTACTCGTTGAAGTTGTAGTTATTGTCTGAGGAGATCCACCATTTATAGTGTAGGTAAAGGTGTAAGGAGGGGTTGTTGTTGATCCTGTAGCACCAGTAAAAGTTAAATTTGGTTGAGAGGAATTTTGACAAATATTTGTAGTTCCTGTAATCGTTGCAGTTGGTAACGTTGTCGTTTGAATGGTTATTGAAGCATTTTGGGCACAGCCTGGAGCTCCTGAGGTAGTTGGTGTAAAATTGTAGGTTTGCGTTCCAATAGTATTGGTAGATATAGTTGATGGCGACCAAGTTCCTGAAACACCATTATTGGATGTTGTTGGTAAAGTTCCTGGACTTGTATTTTGACAATAAGGTCCTAATGGATTGAATGTTGGAATTACATTCGGATTTACAACTATCGTCATTTGAGCGTTTGTTGCGCAAAGTCCACTTGCAGGTGTTGGTGTAAAAGTATAGTTTGAAGCTATAGCTGACGAGGTTGCAACATTGTTTAAGGCTGGAGACCATGTACCAGTGAAACCATTATTTGAAAGGGTTGGTAAGGTGATTGTATTTCCACTACAAAACGGACCGAGTTGTGTAAATGTCGGAGTTTGATTGGCAGTAACAGTAATTGTAGCATTACCACTTGCTGAATTCGAACAACTTCCAATTGACACGTTAGACAAAGTGTATGTATATACCCCTGGCGTACTGGTTGACACAGGTAATGTTACAGAACTACTCGTCGAAGTCGTTGTTATAGTCTGTGATGGTGCAGTCCCAGAAACTGTGTAAGTAAATGTATAAGGTGGGGTTGTTGTTGCCCCTGTCGATCCAGTAAATGTAACAATTGGTTGAGATGAATTTTGGCAAACGGAAGTTGTTCCATTTATTGTAGCTGTTGGTAATGTCGCTACTGTTATATTCATTGTTGTATTGACAGCACAAGTTGGAAAAGCACTTGAAGTTGGAGTGAAGGAATAAACAGTCGTTCCCAAAACACTTGTAGTTACTGTTGATGGTGACCAAGAGCCAGCAATGCCATTATTTGAAATGTTCGTTAATGTCCCTGCTGTTGCATTTTGGCAATAAGGCCCAAGTTGTGTAAAAAGGGGTGTAGTTAGTGGGTTTACTGTTACTGTTGTTGAATTGGTAGTGCTACAACCTGTTGATGCATTAGTGGCAGTAACACTGTAAGTTGTTGTTGCGGTTGGAGAAACAGTTACAGTTGAAGTTGAAACACCATTTTGTGTAAAAGTTGGTGTAGTTGACCACTGATAGTTAAAAACATTGGACGAAGGAACGCTATTAGTAGTAAGCGTTGTACTGCTTCCTACACAAAAAGAAACAGATGGGCTTAAATTGAAAACAGGTCTAGGATTTACTATAATTGTATCAGTGCCAACACACCCAGTTGAAGAGGTAAAAGTTATAACTGCTGTACCTGCTGAAATTGCTGTTACTAATCCACTATTACCTAACTGAGCAACCGAAGTGTTTGAGGAAAACCATGGATTTCCGCTTGCTGGAGGTTGATTGTTAATTATGCTGAGTTGAGAGGTAGAACCTTGACAAATTTGATTATTTCCAGAAATAATTGGACTTAGATTTGCTACCCCGACCGTTTGCTGTGATGAATTGACGCAACCATTATTATCAGTTATTGTAATCGCATAAGTTCCTGGAGGAATTAAATTAATTGGGAAATTGGGGAAACCTGGTGCTGGAATTTCAACTCCGGTGGGATTGTTTAAAGTGCCACCTGATAATTGCCATGCAATATTAAAACCAACAGTTGAAGGTGTTCCATCTGTCCCATTAAGACCACCAACCGTTATTGAACCGGTACCATTGGCACAATTAGCATTTATAATAGTAAAAGTTGGACTTATAGGAGGACGTTGTGTTATATTTAGAACAATAGTGTCAGAACAACCATTATAATCTTTAACAACTACTGTATACTCACCTGAAGAAAGGTTTGTCATATTGTAATTACTAGCTGCTATCTCTGCAGGGCAATTTAAATTTATTCCTGATGGAGGCAATGTTGGTCCATTCCAAGTTAAATTGTAGCCTATGCATGGGTCACCAAATGGTCCAACATAACCTCCGTTAGCTGAAATCACTGCACTGCCAGAAAGTCCAGAATTACATAAATTATTTGTAACTGATGAAATTGCACTTAATACAGGGGGATAATCAAGCAAACCAATTGTTCCTTGACTACAAATTGACCCTCCTATTCCAGAGATAAATGATAAAGAGTTCGAAACTTGTATCGTATAAACCTGTGTTCCACTTAAACCTGGAAGATTATTAAATGTATATGAAGTTCCTTGAATTAAAGGAGAGGTTGCTAAAACTCCAAGTGTAGGGTGAATTATTCTCCAATAAACTGATGAAGGACATCCACATTGTGAACTAACAGTTGCAGTTATAACTCCTGTATTTTGACCATTACAAAGTGGAGATGTTGATTGATAAGTAATAACACACTGCCCCCAAATTTTTGAAAAACTTAAAAATAAAACATAAGTCAAAAATAATTTCCTAAAAAATATATTTAAAGAAAAAAATCGGGGCATAAAATATTATTAAAAAAAGAGTGCAAAAATACAACTTTAACCATCAGAAAAAAAATGAATTGACACAATATTTAAAAAGAATGAATGGAAATAATCTGGAAAAAATCAAAAAGGAATATGTATCAAATTGGATCAAGAAACAAGAGATATAGAATTTTTAAATTTGGATTCTTTGATTTTCTGCCTATTCTTAAAACAAGTCTTTTATAACTTCAATCTCCTATCGCTGATAACAAGAAAATTAGTATGGTATTCAAAAATTGAATTACAAAAAAAGGGAATAGTAATTATCCCCTTTTGCCTTTCAAATCAATCAATTTATTTAATAACTTCTAACTCTTTTCCAACTTTAATAAAAGCAGCAATTGCTTTATCTAAATCAGTTTTTGAGTGAGCTGCAGAAATTTGGGTTCTAATTCTTGCCTGACCTTTTCCTACAACAGGATAGAAAAACCCTACAGCATAAACACCTTCTTCCAATAAACGATTAGCAAATTTCTGCGATAAAGCAGCATCGTATAACATAATTGGCACTATAGGTGAATCACCAGGTTTAATATCAAATCCAGCAGCTTTAATATGTTCTTTAAAATAAAGCGTGTTATCTTCTAATTTATCACGCAATTCTGTTGTAGAACTTAGTAAATCAAAAACTTTAATTGATGCCCCAACAATTGAAGGTGCTAGTGAATTTGAAAACAAATAAGGTCTAGAACGCTGACGCAATAATTCTATAATTTCTTTCTTTCCAGTTGTATAACCTCCCATTGCGCCACCTAAAGCTTTACCTAAGGTTCCAGTGATGATATCAACTTTATCCATAACTCCACAATGTTCAGGAACACCGCGACCTGTTTTTCCAATAAACCCTGCTGAATGACACTCATCAGTCATAACTAAAGCATCATATTTATCTGCTAAAGCGCATATTTCATCCATTTTTGCTAAATCTCCGTCCATTGAAAATACTCCATCTGTCACAATAACTCGAAAACGTTGATCTTGTGCTTTTTTCAATTGTTCTTCCAAATCATTCATGTCAGAATGTTTGTAGCGATAACGATGAGCTTTTGCTAAACGAACACCATCAATAATAGAAGCATGATTTAATTCATCTGAAATAATTGCATCGTGTTCACCAAATAACGGTTCAAAAACTCCACCATTTGCATCAAAAGCTGCAGCATAAAGAATGGTATCCTCCGTTCCATAGAATTCAGCAATTTTGCGCTCTAATTCTTTATGAATATCTTGTGTTCCACAAATAAAACGCACGGAAGACATACCAAATCCATGCGTATCTAATGTGTTTTTAGCAGCATCAATAACTTCAGGGTGTGATGAAAGACCCAAATAATTATTCGCACACATAATTACTACTTCTTCTCCAGAATTGATTTTCACATTCGCACCTTGTGGAGTGATAATTATTCTTTCCTTCTTCATCAAGCCATTTGACTCAATTGACTGCAATTCTTCCGATAAATAATCTTTAATTTTTCCGTACATATACTACTTTTTAGATCGTTCTTTAATTTGTTTTGCAATTAGATTAAACAATATTTGAGATTCTTTCTCATTCAATTTTCTACCGAATCGAACCACTTTATCAAAATATTCAAAGTTTAATCTCTCTCCTCCATTAATCCAAGGGGAAGATTCCCAAAGTGATTGAATTGAATTTGATTCTGGAAGTTCAAATTTTATATTTTTAATATTTTCGAAATAATAAGGAACTGATTGACCATAATTTTTGATAGACTTTTTAATTGTTAATGAAACTTCATCGATTTTAACCAATTCTTTTCCGAATAAAAGCCAAAGAAAGGATCGAGAAACTCTAAAAGCATAATAAAACCAAAAGACTAAGAAAACATAAAGAATAATTTGCTCTTGCTCCTTTAATTTTAATTCAGAAAGTGACCAAATTACAATTACACCAATCGTTAACCACATTGAAAGCCAAGCGCCCATTAAAGAATTAACCAATCCATTTTTTTGAGGTTCGATAACAACAGTAAACTTTTCTTTGGTATCATTAAAACTTATGCGCTCACCTATTAACTTCATTTTACAAAAATAAAAAAACCCCACCAATAGAATTGATGGGGTTCAAGATTTAAATTAACATTTTAATAATTCCAAACGTCATGTTCCCATTTACGCATGTCATCTTTAATTTTTTCTGCTTCGTAAAGCGCATCTACACCATATTTAAAGTCCTCTAATTCTCTATCGAACTTATCTGAAACCTTATAAATCTGAGCAGTAAATTTTCTTTTCCAGAAAACGTCGTCGAATGACATCCATTGCGCATCTGATTTATCGTTATAAACATAATAGTTAACAATGATATTTCTTAACTCTGGAAAATATAACCAAAACATCTCACGTTCATCAACTTTACCTTTGTATTCTTCAAAGGTGTTTGTATTTGACGAAAATTCTTGTGCAACACCTGCATTGCTATAGCATAATATTTTTCCTCGTTCAAATAACAATGTTGTTGTATCATCATCATAAGTGTATCTAGCAACAGGTGCAATAGCAATGATTCTTCTATCAATGATTGAACGTTCTTTATCAAAGAACCAATCCTCCTTAATATTATATGCAATTATGTTATTAGAAGAAATATAATTAGATATACCATCCTTTCTCAATAATCCATTAGAATTTGCTGCATTCCACCATCTTTCTACATCTGCTTTTTCAAAACCTTTTATTAATTCTTCGTAATCAGGATCTAGCGCTAAAGAATCATAAAAAACTTGGAAAGTTTGTGTAGTTTTTTGGATTGGAACTGTATCTTGAGAATTTGATCTATATATTTTCAACTGAGGTCCTTGACCACCTGCAGAAATCAAACGATTTACTTTCGTTTTATAAATTGCAGATTCGAAAAAATCATTTTTTGATTGTCGCTCTATTGGATACTTTAAACTGTAGCCATCTTCAATAAATTCATTGCTTTCACTTGATACTGTGTAAACAGTTAATTCACCTAAAATTATGTGTCTCATAATGACTGTCCATAAAGACCATCTTTTTTGATCTTTAAACCAAGATGGATCATCTACTTCAGATGCATCTCTTGGCTTATACAATGAGCTAACACCATCACTTTCGAAGTAATCATAAGGAAAAAACAAATCATGATTCATTTTTTCTCTACAATCAATTCTAGAAAAAACCCTTTTTGACCAAACATAATCGGCAAGTCTAACGTGTTCATAAGGAATAGCTTCTCTAACTGGAACTTCGTCTTTAATAACTACTCCATCTATTACACCACCTTGTAAAATATTATAGGGACCACGAGGCGGTTGATCCTGAGCATAGATTGAAAAAGCGCTTGCACTCAAACAAAATAATAGAATTAAATTTTTCATGATCTCTATAATTTAAAATATTATTGAACTACTCTTAAACTTGAAGAAATAGGAACACCTTTTACACCGTTTCTTGTATAAAAAACGTCAATTGCAACTTTCTTATTTATTTTTGCTTTTGCAATTGCAGCAGCAGGAACTCTATCACCACTGAAAGGGGTTGTAACATCTCCAACAGTAATTTCTCCACCGGTTACAGTGAAATTAACACCCGTAAATGGACTATCAGCTCCTAAACTTACAATAACTTTTGTTCCACTACCCTTAGAAATTGTTCCACCTTGTACTTGAGGAGTAGGGAAAGGCTTAACTTTATACTTGAATGAACCAAAATTTATAGATTTTCCGGTTCTATCTTTTCCGTTTAAAGCAATTACAACTTGCCTTGTACCTGGAGAAACATTAACATAGAAACCGTCAAATTTCTGTCCATCAGAGGTCCAAGATTTTTTGGATTTTGTTCCTCCTTGTACTGTAATATCTGAACTAACAGTACCTGAAGTTACAGGGACTACTTTGTTATCCCAACTTGTGTACAAAACTGCTAATTCTGGTAAAGAAATACTTCCAGCTTTTGTTGCTACTTGAATTTTAGTTTCGTAAGGCATTTCTTTGATTTCACCACGTTTATTAGCAACACCAACAGTTCCTTTTATAATCATTTCGCCACTTGAAGGAGCAGTACATTTCAATGTTGCTCTTCCATCTGCTACACCTGTTACACTTCCACCTTGTGGTTTTACAATAGGTTGTTTATCAGAGTCAAAAGCAGCCATCATTACAGTAACTTCAAATTGATCACCGGGATTAAGTACTGCAGATTCTGGGAATGCTAAACCTACAATTTTGTTGAATGAATATTCACCGCCACCAAGTCTAGATCTAATTAATGAGACAGCATCAGCTCTTGCAGTTAATATTTCTTTTTGCAATGCTGACAGCGATGCTATTGCAGCAACTGAAGGTGCATGATTAAAAGTTTTTGCTAACCAGTGAACTCCACCTGGTTCATGCTCATCTTCTAACATTTCATTTTTTGTCAATGACTTATAAATCTTTTCGACATCTTGCACATCATCACCATTAATTTTGGATTTTTTCAAACCGTCTTTAACTTTCTTTTGTAAATCAGCTAAATCTTTAAAAGCATAAATCTTTGGATCAACAAATTTATATTTTGCTGTATCTGTAGAACTACTTTCAACAAGTAATTGACATAATTTACCTCTAAAATCATTCATTTGATTCCATAACTCTATACCCCCTTTTGCTCCTTTTGCTTCTGGAGATTTACAAGCATAGGCTTCTGGTGCTTTCATGTTTTTTGCGATACCAAAAATCCGCATACCTTCATCGTACTTATCCTTGTTAGTAACATGAGCCAAATTCATTCTTATTGGCTTCAATGGATAATTTTTATCGAAACCAACCATAATGATTGATTCAGGACCAGGTTTCAATTTAGCTGGCTCTTCTTTAATTTCGACAAGAATTTCCATTTTTAAGGCATCCAAATACTGAATTTGTTTTGCTGTTTCTTTATCAATTAAAGCAATGTAATCCAATAACTTTTTAGCTTTTGCTTTAATTTCAGGAGTATCTCCTGATTGATATTTCTCTTCGAGTTCCATTAACTTTTCAAGACCCCTTGCATGTTCATTTTGCGATGAAATTTGTATATTTTCTTCAATTGCAACGAAAGCATCAATAATACTTTTCGATACATTTAAAGCCAACATCGCCATGAGCACCAAGTACATCATCCCAATCATTTTCTGTCTTGGGGTTTCCTTACCACCTCCCATAATTCTTTATATTAACTTATTAGTAAATAAATCTATTAAGATTAAGCTCTCATAGCTTTCAACATGTTACCATATACGTTATTCAAATCTGTTAAGTTTTGAGACAACATTGCCATGTTTTCACGGTAAATTGTAGTGTCCTTAGCTGACGCAGACAAATCTGTCATAATGTTTTTGATATTTTCCTGAAGGTTACCCATTTGAGATAAACCAGCCAAATATTCTTGTGAACTTTTCAGTTGCAATTCATAAACATTATTCAATGCAGATAAATTTTGACCCATTTTTTGCATTTCTGCACCAAAATTTCCATTACCATCAGCTGTTATTCCTGCGATTGCGTTAGCAGAAGAAGAATACTGCTCAGTTAATTTTGTCAAGCTGTTTGAAGCTGTTTCCAAGCTTTTTACGTAAGAATCTGTTGCACCAGCTGCTGTAGAAACTGCACCTAAAGAAGCCGCATTTGAAGCTAGGTTTGACATTCCATCTTTTAATTTTGCTAATAAAGCTTCATCAATTCCAGCATCTTCTAATTGTTTTGCAACTAACTCAGCGTTTGATGAACCACCACCATGACCACCAATCGCATTCGGAGACATATCTTGTAATTGTTCTGCTGTTATATCTGGATCCAAAACTGGGTGAACTCTTTCCCAATGGTATTCTGGATGATCTGGAACGAAAATCATTACGATAAAAATTACCGCCTCTAGACCTAACCCAACAGGAAGCATAATATCAGAGCCAGGATAATGCTGAATCTTAAATAATGCACCTACAATTACGATTGCCGCTCCCCATCCAAAGAAATGCTTCATAATTATCTTAAACTTCTTGCTGTGTAAAAAACCACCTGTACCACTCATAACTTTTGATTTAAAATTAAACTTGATTTTATATATTAAACTTGATTACTATTTCAACTGGATATCACTTTGGATTTCCTCACCGTTTTCTTGATCAATATCACGACCACCGCGACCTAAGTGTGTCATAACATTTCTGAATCCGACATATGACTTAGCTGTATCTTGATATTCATACGTTCTTGTACTATTCATTAAATAATAACCTATATCTTTCCAAGAACCTCCACGAATAACTTTTCTTTTCTTAACTGGATGATCACCATCTTTAGCTTGATAATCATATTCTGAACTTAAGTCATGTGAAAACTCATACATTGATTCATCAAATGTTGTTGAACACCATTCAGCGACATTTCCTGCCATACAAAACAACCCGAAACCGTTAGGGTTGTAAGAGTAAACCTTAACTGTATGGAAACCTCCATCTTCAAAATATCTCCCTCTTAAAGGTTTAAAGTTGGCAAGGAAACATCCAGATGAATTTCTAATATATGGTCCTCCCCAAGGATACTGAGCTAAATCTAAATCTCCTCTTGCTCCTCTTTCCCACTCTGATTCAGTAGGTAATCTGAAATCATTCACAAATAAATCACCATTTGCTTGTAACCAACTGTGATAAACTTGTGTTCTCCAAACTGAGAATGCTTTTGCTTGTGTCCAAGTAACACCTACAACAGGATAATTATCGTAGGCATTGTGCCAGAAATAATTTTGAGTCATCGGCTCATGGAACGAATATGTGAAGTCTCTTACCCAACACAAAGTATCAGGATATACATTAATACGTTCTTTGATAATGAAACGACTTCTGTCTGTATGACCACGTATTGCATTATGCTGACCTTTACTATTTGTATAACCTAAATCCAAATCTTGACCTGGATTTTCTAAAATTGTACCTTTTAAATTACTTGTATCATTAATACTATATACAGCTTTATCAACAAGTGCACCTTGAGGGTCTCCAAACTGACGTCCTTTGTTATAAATTGTAGTATCAACCCAAACTTTATTTGTGTTTTGATCTACAGTGTATAGAGTTGAACGGTGTAAATCATTTGTTTTATAATCTTTGTTTAATGGCTCTCTTCTACCTCTTTGATATAACGCAGTACCATTATCAGCACTTAAACTATCATAAGCAAAAGTTTTACGTGCATCGACTGATTTTGTAATTACTTTTCCTTTTTTAGCAGCTTCTTTGTAATCAATCCAATAATAGTCAAAGAATAATAAACGCGTATCTATTTCTCTTCTTTTGTAAAAACGTTCTTGTTCGCTATAGTACATATCTGCTAACAAGAAAGAAATTTGAGGATCATTATAGTCAATTAGTTCTTCCCAATTCAATGTGAAGTATTTTCTATTTTCAACGCGTCCACCTTGAGTGTAAACAATCTTACTGTTTGCTCCTTTCAACGTTTTATCTGCTTTATTTTTACTAACTGCTTTACCTGATGAAGCACCAGTGTACATTTGCATAATACCTCTTAATTCAGCTTCGGAAACAACAACATCATCTGTTTTCTTAGAATTGGTATTTGCAGGGTAGTTCTTTTGATCGAAAGCATAACCATTTAAAAGCTTTTTACCTTTACCTTTACTTTTTTCATAGTTACCCATCATTGTCAACAGTGTTTTATCAATTTCGGCATTATTAATGGTATCATTAATAAGTTGAAAAGAAGTATTACCACCTTGAACATCAGAGCCCATATCAATAATTGTTCTGTAAGGTTCTTTAAAGAAATTATCAGGAACATTAATCCAACGTTCTGCTTCATCATCAAAACTTCTTCTATATAATTTCTCTCTTGCTATTGAGTCTCTTACCCAATGTACAAATTGACGATATTCATTATTTGATATTTCGGTTGCGTCCATATAGAATGCAGGAACAGAAACTGTTCTCATTCTTGCGGTGTGCAAGCCCATGATGTCTTCATCATCTTCACCAGTTTGATAACCACCTGAAGGAACATAGACCATTCCAATTGGCAATTTACCAGGTCCAAGCACATCTGGATACCAAGTATCGCGTCTAACGCCAACAAGGTTACCTTCAACTTCACTACAAGAGTAAAGTAAAACTAATACTGTAAAAACACTTAATAACTTTTTCATTTTATCTTTTTTGGTTCTACCAGTTTCCAAATTAACTTGCTACAGGATTTTGGGTTTTGGATATAACGGAGGAACTATACTTATGGTTACACTTTTCTTTTTAATCTTTTTTTACAACCATCTAGGATGACGAGCATTCTGTTTTGGTGGAGGCGGCAAAAAATAACAATACTTAACAACAAGTTCATGCGAACCTCTAGAAATTGAAGATAATTTATTTAATAAGGTCATATCATAAGAATAACCAACAGTTAGTTTTGGAATTGGGGTATAACCTGCCATTAATGCAATGGCATCTGAGGTACGAGCTGTGAAACCACCATATACTTGCTTTTGACCAGCTAGTGGTATAATGTATCTTGCATTTAAATCACCAGAAAATTTAACTAAATCAGTTCTCAATAAGATTTGAGCGTCAATCGTTCCTTTTCCACCACCGATTTTTTTGAATTGCTTTCCTCCCATTAAATAATAATGCCTCGCTGTTTGATAGTTTGCAACATCTTGTTTTAATAGTGAAGCAGATAAATGAGTTGATGAAAGACCTGCGTAAAAATCTTTGCCTTGAAAATACAAACCAAAATTTGCATCAAAACTTGTTGCAGCAAATGAAGATGGTAAAGAAGGATCTACAGCTGCAGTCGGTGGAACCCAATCAGGATCCATACCGTAATTAATAATTCCTAATCCAACGCCAACACCTAAAACACCAGCACGACCAATTTGAATAGGATATGAATAATTTAACAATAAGTTGTTCTGCCTTGCGAAACCAATCGCGTCATGATAAAATGCAACTCCAACACCACCAGGAAAAAACTTTGAAAGATTAGCCTCAATATTTAAAACAGCAGAATTAGGCGCTCCATTTACCTTATCCCATTGATTCCTATAAATTGAGGTTCCACATATACTATTGTACATATCAATACCTGTTTTACCAGGATTGATAGTCATTTTATCATAAATAAAATGAGTTAGTAATTTGTCTTGCTGAGCATGAATCCCAAAATAGAAAATCGCTACAAATAAGCTTAAAAAACTGTTTTTCAATAGCATATGGTTTATTTAACGGTTTGCATTAGGGTTCAACACAAAATCTCTTCCTAAATTAGGTGGCTAAAATAGGTAATATTTATTAAATATAGAAATATTAACAGAAAAAAGTTACTATAATGATTAACTCAATTTATAATAGGTTTTCCACCACAAATCTGGAATTTCATTTTTCATAGCATTATCGTAGTCATCTTTATTGCACGGAATAATATGATGTCTTTCATATTTTTTACCATCTATAGGAGGATAAGGCACTTCTAACCACCAACGTTCAGACTTATTACTTTTATAAAAAATCAATTCGTGATTAGTTTCTTCTAAGAATACTCGAAACTTGGTATAATCTGATTTGCTTCCAGTTGGAAAATCTCCTTTTCTACTTCCGACTCCGTCAAGGAAATACCAAACAATTTGAGCTAAAAGCTTATCAGAAACATCATTTATGTTACTATAATTGAAAATACCGAATGTGGTAGATTTATCTGAAATACCAGCATATTTGGCAATTTGACAGATTTGTTGGGCATAAAAACCATTTGGAATTGCATCTTTAGTTAGCACTTCAGACGCTTTAATACATTCAAAATCAATATTTATAATATCTGCATTTCGTAAATGTGGTTCTGCTTTAGTAAATGAACTATTAAATTCACCTAATCGACAAATATCGAAATACAGCTTATCGAATAAATCAAGTTGATTTGGATTTACATACGGAATTTGTAATCCAATATTTGCATGATTAAATAGATAGCATGGTCGGTTTAAAAGAATTTGACTTAAATAACCGTTTGATTTTATCTCTGAGTTTGGTTCCCCTAAATCAAGCGCGTAATCAACAGAACAAATATTAATTAGTTGTTCTAGTTTTTCATAACCTTTATAAACAGGAAAAATTAGATCTTGGCTCCCACCAATAATGATAGGGATTACATTAATCTTAACTAATTCAGCTACCACATTTGAAACTGCGAAATAAGTGTCTGTTAACTCATTTCCAGGTAGAATTTCACCAAGGTCATATAAATTAAAGCCCCAATCTCCTCCAAAATAGTGATTATAAAAATCGCTTCTAAATTTTGAATTAACTTTACTTGTAACTGGAGTATGGTTCCCCCTAAATTCTGGCACAGAGAAGATGACACAACTTTTTTTTTTTATTTCAGGAAATTCAATTTGATTAATGATAATTTTGGAACCAATTTGATCTTCCTCAAATTTGAACTCATCCAAAACAACTGGGGTAAAATAAATAGAAATGTCTTTCATAGTATTAGTACATCGATTATTGAAATCAAAACTAATTATAAGTATGAAAGCTATTTTTCTACTTTAATAAAGAAATCAAGTTGTTGACGTGAATAACTATTTTTCTAAAATTGACTTAATGTCTGGACGAAAATATAAACTAGACTTTAAAACTTTTCCATCTTCACGGTAGATTGGTTTTCCTTTTTCATCCAATTTACTCATATTGGATCGTTGAATTTCTTGAAAAACTTCTTCAATTTTTGATTGAAGTCCATGTCTTAAAATTGTTCCACATAATATATACAATTGATCTCCTAGCGCATCAGCAATTTCAACAATATCTCCTTTTTTAGCTGCTTCTAGATATTCTTCGTTTTCTTCTTTCATTAAGTTGAATCGTAATTCAACCTCGTCATCCGTTAATTCAGTTGTTGGACTATAATTATTTTTTATTCCAAAAGCATAATGGAATTTTTCAACATTTAAAATTGTTTCTTGAATTGTCATCTTATCTAATTACTGTTATATGTCCCTGGAAAATCTCACTCCGTCCATCAAAATACCCAAGTTCAACTTTGTAAAAATATACACCATCCGTAACATCTTCTCCTTTAGTTGTTTTTCCATTCCATTCACCATTCAAATCATCAAACTCATAAACTAAAGATCCCCAACGATTAAATATTTTACAATTAAAAGTTTGTGTACATGTTGCTGAAACTTTCCAAACTTCATTTGTAAGACTATTGTCAGCATTTGGAGTGAAAACATTTGGTATAAATACAATTGACAAACCTGCCTCCATAGTTAAAACAATACTTTCAGTTGTTGTGCAGCCGTATAAATCACTTGCAACAATTGTGAAATTTCCATTTAACAAATCAGACTGAATTAAATTTGCAACTGCTTGATTGTTGAATGTGTAAGTGTAAGGCGACACCCCTCCTACTCCATCTACAATTTCAATTACTCCATTGTTATAGCCACAATTTGGGTTTTGCTGTGTGGTTAATATTTGAGAAGGTCCAGGGATTTCTGGCACAACAAAGGATTCTTGATATTCACATCCATTTGCATCTTGAACAGCAATAATGTAGCTTCCAGCATCTAAAGAATCGATAGCCATTAAATTACTAAAACTCATTCCAGAAAAACTATATTGATAAGGTGCAATTCCCCCATCGGTTTGAGATATTGCTATTTCTCCATTGTTTGTCCCACAATTTGATGCTGTGATGTTAGCTAATAAATCAGTTGGAGTAAAAGAAGTATTTACAATAATTGTTGTGTCATAGTAACAAATGCTATCTGTAACATTTATAACATAAGTTCCACTTGCTAAATTTATTGCAGAATCAACTGTTGAAACATTTGAAGTCCATGTATAATAATATTGGCTTGGCGGATTTACATCAATATTTATTACGCCGTCACTTTGTGCACAAGAAGTGTTTGTTATTTGAGCAGTTGAACTTAACTCTTCACTTGATAAAATGGTTACATTTTGAGTAGTTGCACAAATATTATCTGTAATCACAATAGTATAATCTCCTGCTGGAAGTGCAAAAGCAGAATCAACTGCAGAAATATTAGGTATCCATGTAAAAGAATAGGTTCCTGATGACGGAGCAACATCAATATTAATCGATCCATTATCAAAACCACACGTTGTATTTACTTGACTAACGGTTGTTGTAAACGCTGCAGGATTGAGGAGTATAATTGTTGTGTCAAAAGCGCAAGTTCCCTCAGTTATAGATAAATCATAAGTTCCAGGAGCAAGGTTACTCGCAATATTTGTTGTTGAAACATTTGGGGTCCAAGAATAATTATATGTTGCTTCAAATGGCGTAAATGCGATTGAACCATCATTAGCATTGCAACCAGGTTGAACGATAGTTGCTGTTAAATCAAAAGGATTTGTAATTACTGTTGCCGAATAAGTTTGCGTACACAAATCTGCATCTGTTACCAAAACTTGGTAAACTCCATCGCATAAATTTGCAGCTGTTTGTGTTGTTTGATTTAATGGGTCATTCCATTGGTAAGTAAATGGTGCTGTTCCTGAAGTTACATTTACAGTTGCTGTTCCATTACAGTTCGCAATTGCTGTTATCAATTCACAATTTGTTGGGTCATTACATGATCCATAAGAACTATTTTCTGATGCTGTTGTCGATGACCAATTTGCACCATCTGGAATTCTACGATAGGCTTGCCCTTGTGTTGTTGTGGCTAAATTCCCGCTGATTCCCAGTGCTGCAATCTCATTATATGTTGATAAAGAAGTTGTTCCAATTGGCAAGTAATTATTTGGAGGAATACAAGGACTTTGATTCAAATCACTTGCTGTTGGATTTCCCCATTTAATTGCATTTTGTGGAACACCTACTGCATTATAAAAAGCAAACCAACCGCCTGCATTCGCAAACCACATTCTACTATTAGTAAGTCCTCCATCAATACATAAGTTATTATTTGCATTATTTACAACGACATCAATTACTCCTGGGGCTGTTGGTGGAGTTGCGTTTGCTCCTCGTACAATTACAAAACCTAATGGAGGCACAATAGTTCCATGAGGAATGACAAAAGCCATTCCGTCAGAACGATAAGGCACAGAAATGGTGTTTCCAACCGAATTAAAACTACCTAAAATATAACCAGAAATATCAACTGAATCGCACCAATTTGGGTTAAATAATTCTATCCACTCACCATTTCCTGGAGGCGTAGGAGGGTTACCAAAAATACAACCGTCTCCATAAGCAGGATAAATATTAATTTCATTAATTAAGATTTGTGGCCCACTGTAATTACAAGGTGCACAAGCAGAATTTGGTACAACGCTAACTGTTGCAGTTACGTTACATCCACCACAATCTTCGGTTAAAACGATAGTAGTATCTATTGAACAACCAGCAAGATTTGTAATAGTTACTAGATAAGAACCTGCCGCTAAAGCTGTTGCACTACTAACAGTTCCTGTACTTGGGAAGGGCCATGCATAAAAATAAGTGTCTGTCGGAGAAGGATTAAAGGAAATTGAGCCATCGCTATTTCCACAAGTTGGTTGTGTAACTGTAGCATTCAACAAAAAAGAAGGAGTTACTGTATTGCAACCTGCATTACAAGCATTAATTGTTGCTACACCATTTGTTGCCCAAGTCGCAGCTCCATCGTTTGTTCTATGAATTACCGTTCCAATTGTAGGAGCTTGACCTGCATAACTCACGATACTTGAAGTAGCTGGTATTTGAGCTGGGCCATTAAGAGTAGCAATTGATGTACAACTCGTACCTGCCGCAATAAATGTAGGAGCTAAAGAAATATCTGAATCTGTACCCCATTTTGAAGCTTCATTTGGATTTGTTGTCCAATAAACCGCATCAACTGCAACTCCACTAGCATTCCAAAGAATTAAATAACCATCTCCATTTGGAAGGTACCATCTATCAGCATCTGTTGCTAAATTTGTTGAAGTACAAAAACTAGTTAAATTTAAAGTCGCTCCAGAGTTTGGACCACCGATTGATAAAAAACCATTTGGTGCAATAATTGTTCCTGTTGGAAATCTGAAAGTTCCGTTAACTCCTGTTGAAAAATTCCCATTAAATCCAATCAAGTAACAACTAA
>CALPMC020000068.1 GCA_943324565.2 Chitinophaga pinensis
GATGGAAAAAATTCTATAATTTCGAACGTATTCATGGTGGATTGAAGTACAAATCACCAAAAAAATTCCTTGAGTCAATTGGTGTAAGTATTGACTCAAAATGGAACAATTAAATTAAAAATCGTGTCCAATTAATTGCGTTTAAAACATTATTTTGAACTAATTTTGGTTACAAATCCGTTTTTAGTAACCAACGTTCCACCTTTCATTTCTCCAGTTAACAAATAGAAGTAAATGCCATCTGTACAGTCATTTCCACCATCGTCGCTGCCATCCCATAAAAGTAATGGTGTAGCATCATCTTTGTCTCGATCCCAAACAACATTTCCCCAGCGGTTAGTGATCGTTATGTGGTAAGATTTAAATCCATCAAATGGTAAATTGAAAATGTCATTTGCCCCATCTCCATTTGGTGTAAATACATTCGGCACCCAAATCTCAGGATCTTTAACAAAAATGGAAACACTTGTACTATCTATACAACCGATTGCATCCGTAACAGTCAGCGTTATTAAAAATGTGCCGCCCACTGGATACGTCGTAGTTTGATTTGAATTGTTAAATACGAAAGCAGATTCATTATTGCCAAAATCCCATGCCCAAGAAGCAATTGGTGCTCCTGTTGAAGTAGATTCATCAGTTACAGTTGCCAAAGCTCCTTGCTCAACTGGATTTGGGTTTACAGCGAAATTTGCTGTTAATCCATCATCGAAAACCATAATTGGAGGCAATGGATAAAAAACATCACAACCTAAACTATCGTACAATGTTACACCAGGAGTATAAGTTCCTTGAGCAGCGTAATTATAGTTAAAGTCTAAATCATTTGTTACAGTATTATTATCTCCCATTTCCCAAACAGAACTATAAACATTTTGCGGGTTGGCTACAGTAAAGCTCGCACCTTGAGAACAAACTCCAGCTCCTTGTGCCCAATCGGGCTCACCAGAAGGACCGCCGATGATAACGTAATTTTCTATAATAGTATCAGCAGTACAACCATATTCGTCTGTTACAGTCAATGTTAAATCAAAATAACCAGGTAATGCATATGTTTTAGAGGGGTTTTCTAAACTTGAAGATGTGAAATCTCCAAAATTCCATAAAGTTGAATCAATACTACCATATGAAATAGAAGAATCAGATAGTGCAACAAAAAGTGGTGGGCAAGTGAAATTACCAGAAGAATCTTGTTCTGCTCCTGAAAATGAATAAGTTGGAATTGCAAAAGGGATTGAAACTGTCACAAGGTTACCGATTGTGTCCTTACAACCATAGACATCAGTTGCAACAAGTGATATGGTATGTATAGCACTTGTAACTCCAAAAGTAATGTTTGGCTCATTAAAGACTGTTGAAGTATTTTCATCAGTAGAGAAAGGAGCGCCATCAATAAACCACTCGTAAGTTAGTGGTGCTGAACCAGTAGATGTGTTAGTTGTATTTATAATCCCACCATTACAGATAATATTTTCAACTGAGAAGAAAGGACTTGGTTTTGTGATTGTAATTGGATTAGAAGCGGGTGCAGAAACGCAACCAAAAACATCCGTTGCTGTTAACTCAGCATAAAAAGTCCCACTTCCATTGAATACATGACTAACGGGCGTTCCAACAGAAGTTGTTGTTAAACTTGTACTATCATCGGTAAAAGTATATTCAAAACTTGCAAGTGCTAGACCATTTAAAGAAATTGAACCATTAGAAAAGTTGACTAAGAAAGGATCGCATCCAAAGGCTACATCAGAGGATAATACTGCGAATGGAGGCGCTAAAACTGTTATTGGAAGAGTAATACTATCAGAACAACCAACACTGTTTATCACTGTCATTTCAATAAAATAACTTCCAGCAGTTTGATAAATATAATTTGCTGTATCACCCATGTTTACTGGAGCAGTATTATTTCCCATATCAAACTCCCATGTTTCTAAAGGATGCGGATTCGGTGGTGTCATCCAAGTTGAACTGGCATCGTACATGAATAATGAATCACCTTGACAAATAGAGTCATTACTTAAGGTAAAGCCAGGCTCAACCATTGAAACATCAATTGTTCTGGTGGTACTATCACTACATCCTGTTGTATAATTGTGAATGACTTGTTCTACTGTATAACTTCCATAGTTGGCGAAATTATGCGATATGGAACCCAAATCTGCATCATCCAATTGTGGGTCGTCAAGGGTTGTATTAGGTGTTCCGTCATCCCATTTCCAAATCATTTGTACGTCATCATCTGTAACACCATGTGTGGCATCGTCTGTAATTTGAAGTGTTACTGGTAAGGAGTTTGGATTACAAAATAAAGTTTCCGCAGGGGTAAACTTAGATATTGGAGCATTTATATAAATCAATGAATCCAAATATAAACTATCCTTACATCCTCTGTAATCTACAATTAACTTTACACTAAAATAACCTGTATCGGAGGTAAATTGGTAGGTTGGATTTTGGTCAGTTGAAGTTCCATCAGAGCCACCGTCCCCAAATTCCCAATAGTATGTAATTTCAGTAGAGTCTGGATTTGAAGGTGTTGTGCTTACAGAGGAGGTAAACTCAAAATCTGTTTTAATACAATTTACTAAAGTATCAACTGTGAAATTGACAGTGTTTATTAGACCTACTTTGATGTAATCTAAAGCTGTGTAAGTGGCTGTGCATCCTGATTGCGTGGTAACAGTTAAGGTCACATCATACACTCCAATTTGATATACCTGGGTCGGTGGGTTTTGTAAATTTGAATATTGATTGTTACCAAAATTCCAATTCCATGAAACAATTGGATTTGTTGGGTTGGGTGATGTTGTGTTGCTTGTAAAATTAACGGAAAGTGGAGAACAACCTCCTGTTACATTCGCTGTAAATCCAGCTTCAAAATCAGTTACATTAATATATGCAGGAATAGTTGTTGTTCCAGTGCAACCTGTAGCAGTTGTCATGGTCAAAGAAACTGTATAAGCATCATTTGCATAATAGGTTTGAGGGGGTGGATTGGTTCCTATGTAAGGCGGAGTATTATTACCAAAATTCCAAGTGTAAGAAACTCCTCCTGTTGAGGTGTTTACGAAATTAACCACTGATGGAGCACAGTTTGTTAGGGGTGTTGCTGTAAAACTTGGTGTTGGAGTTGATTGAACTGTAATAGATTGTGAGGTACTTCCAGAACAACCAGAAGCTGTATTTTGAGAAGCTAATTGAATGTTAAAAGTTCCAGCTGTGTTGAAGGTAAAGGTTGGGTTTTGAACTGTACTAGAGCCTTGTCCTCCAAAATTCCAATTCCATGTGTTTGCACCAGCTGTTGAATTATCGTTAAAACTTACAGGTTGACCAATACAAACAACAGATGGAAGCGTAATTCCAGCTTGGTAATTTGAAACTGAAACTTGTTGAGTATAAGTTGCTACACAGCCATTTTGGGTATTTGTCACTTGTAATGAAACCGGAAAAGTTCCAACAGTAGTATAAGTTTGTGAAGGGGGATTTGCAACGTTTGAAGTTTGCTGATTTCCAAAATTCCATACATAATCCATAGATCCAGTGGAACTTGTATTGTTGAATGATAAAGTTAATGGAACTGTACATCCCTGACCTAAAATTGTAAAACTCGCATTTGGTTTTGGCAATACGTTAATATAGGCTGGTTTTACTTCGGCATCAGCTTGTCCTGATGTATTTCCAACAACAAGAGTAATTTGTTTTGGTCCAGGAGTAGTATATGTATGACAAACATTTATTCCTGTTCCTGAATTTCCATCACCAAAATCCCAAGAGTAGGAAACAATGGCTGAACCACCATTTGTTGTGGAGGAGCTTGCATTAAAACAAACTTGTGATCCAGCACAAACTGATAATGGAGTCGCTGTAAAGTTAGCCGTTGGTGTTTGTGAAACTGCAGAAAAAACTGAAAGTAAAAAAGCGAAGAAAAAAAATATTTTCATTCAATTATAGTTTGGACTTGTAAAGATAGCAAGTTGACGCAAAAAAGCAAATTTTAGATGCATTACTCCCGACTTTACCATGAAGTTTTAATTGTCTAAAACAGAATTGTACCAACGTGCTATTTCATTGAACGATTTTTCTTTTCTCAAAGCAACTGACTCTACTTGTTCGGTAGTGATTTTTCCTAAACCAAAATATTTAGCATCTGGGTTTGCAAAATACCAACCACTTACAGATGATGCAGGCAACATTGCTAAACTTTCCGTTAACGAAACACCTGTCAATTCAGTGGCATTTAAAATTTCAAACAAACCAATTTTTTCTAAATGATCTGGGCAAGCGGGATAGCCTGGTGCAGGTCGAATACCTCGGTAAGTTTCTTTGATTAATTCTTCGTTTGATAATACTTCATCGCTTGCATATCCCCAATGTTTTCTGCGAACTTCTTGGTGCATAAATTCCGCCAATGCTTCAGCCAATCTATCTGCTAATGCTTTGATTAAAATTGAATTATAGTCGTCATGATCTGCTTCAAATCGCTGAACGTGTTCGTCTAAACCAATTCCAGTTGTCACAACAAAACCGCCGATATAATCTTCTATTCCACTTTCTTTTGGTGCAATAAAATCTGATAAAGCTAAATTCGGCTGACCAGCTACTTTTTTGGTTTGTTGACGCAAAGTTATTTGTTTATGAATAACCTCATTTCTTGATTCATTGGCATAAATTTCGATATCATCACCAACTGAATTCGCAGGAAATAATCCAACAACTGCTCGTGCTTCTAACCAATTTTCATTTACAATATTCTGTAACATTTCTTGAGCGTCTGCAAACAATTTTGTTGCCTCTTCACCTACTACTTCATCAGTTAAAATATTTGGATAACGACCGTGTAATTCCCAAGTTTGAAAGAAAGGTGTCCAATCAATAAAAGGAACAATTTCAAATAAAGGAATATTTGTAATTAATTGATGTCCTAAAAATGACGGTTTTGTAATATCCGATACCTTGAAATCAATTTTTAATTTATTTGCCTGAGCTACAGCTAATTTCAATAATTCTTTCGCACCTCGATGCTTTTCATGATGTTCTCTTACGCGTATATATTCTGCTTTTAATTCTTTGATGAAATTATCCTTTTTCTGACCTAGTAAACTTTCTACAACGGTTACTGAACGAGAAGCATCTAATACATGAACCGTTTGGCCTTTTGTATAATATTGATCGATTTTTACAGCTGTATGCACTTTTGAAGTCGTGGCACCACCAATTAATAAAGGAATAGAAAGATTTGCTCGTTCCATTTCTTTCGCAAGATGCACCATTTCGTCCAAAGAAGGTGTAATCAAACCGCTCAAGCCAATCACATCAACATTATCTTCGATTGCTTTTTGAATGATTTTTTCAGCTGGAACCATCACTCCCATATCGATTACTTCGTAGTTGTTACAACCCAAAACAACACCCACAATGTTTTTACCAATGTCGTGAACATCACCTTTTACGGTTGCCATTAAAATTCTTCCTGCATAAGAGCTAACACCATCTTTTTCTTTTTCAATAAATGGGAGCAAATAGGCAACGGCTTTTTTCATTACACGAGCTGATTTTACTACTTGCGGCAAGAACATTTTTCCACTTCCAAACAAATCTCCAACAATGTTCATCCCATCCATTAATGGTCCTTCAATCACTTCAATTGGACGTTTGTATAACTTGCGGCATTCTTCTACATCTTCGTCGATAAATTCCACCAAACCTTTCACCAAAGCATGACTCAATCGTTCTTGAACTGAAACATTTCTCCAAGACAAATCGATTTCTCTTTTCTTTCCGTCTCCTTTTACCGTTTCGGCATATTCCAATAAACGCTCAGTAGCATCTGGTCGGCGGTTTAATAATACGTCTTCGACGAATTCCAATAATTCCTTATCTATATCAGTGTAAACTTCTAGCATAGTAGGATTTACAATTCCCATATCCATTCCATTCGACACAGCATAATATAAAAACGAAGCATGCATCGCCTCTCGCATTTTATTATTTCCTCTGAAAGAAAAAGACACATTGGAAACACCACCACTTACATGCGCTCCTGGTAAATTTTCACGAATCCATTTTGTTGCTCGAAAGAAATCTAAAGCGTTGTTATTGTGTTCTTCCATTCCTGTTGCAACTGGAAAAATATTGGGATCGAAAATGATATCTTCTTTCGGAAAACCAATCACATCAACCAAAATATCATATGAACGTTTACAAATTTCAATGCGACGTTCGTAAGAATCTGCTTGTCCATTTTCATCAAAAGCCATTACAATTACAGCTGCACCGTATCGTTTGATTGTTTTCGCTTGATAAATAAAGTTTGCTTCACCTTCTTTCAAAGAAATCGAATTCACAACTCCTTTTCCTTGAATGCATTTCAAACCAGCTTCGATAATTTCCCATTTGGAGCTATCAATCATAATCGGAACACGAGAAATATCAGGTTCGGAAGCAATCAAATTCAAGAATTTCACCATGGCTTCTTTTCCGTCGATCATTCCTTCGTCCATATTGACATCAATGATTTGTGCACCACCTTCCACTTGGTCTCTTGCAACTGCCAATGCTGCTTCAAAATCACCTTCTTTGATCATGCGTAAAAACGCTTTAGAGCCCGTAACATTTGTACGTTCTCCGACATTTACGAAATTGCTTTGTGGTGTTACGATAAGTGGTTCGAGACCGGATAATTTTAGTGACATAAGAAAATTTAAAGTTGAGAATTGATAACTCAAAACTGAAAGTTTAAGAATTACAGTTCAAGGTTTTTATTTATTTTGACAAGTGATTGTTTTTTAGTGTTTTTATACTACTGATCAACATTCTATTTAAATCTGTATTTTGATTGCTTAATTTTTTAAAATCTATAAGACTGATATAATTGGAATCTTTTAACAACTCTAGCCAATAATCTGTTTCATCACTTTCCTTTAATGAAATAGATAATTTATGAATGAAGTCAGCTTTACTTTGAGCATTGGTTGCTTCTCTAATATTTGCTCCAATTGAAGTTCCGGATCTTAATAATTGCTTACTCAAAATAAATTCTTTTTTTAGTGCTAACTCTTAATAAATACTAATTATTTCCAAAGCAAACTGATAGCTTTTTGTTTTTAAAACACTCTCTTTCATGACTTTTTTCACTTTAAGTTAGTGAAAAAGTTGATTTGGTTTCACTGTAAATTCAACTTTCAGTTATCAGTTTTCAATTATCAGTTATTTTTCTGGGTTTATAATTTTTCGCCAACTCCGCTATCGCTTTAATGTGATCAGGAGTCGTACCGCAGCAACCTCCGATGATATTCACTAATCCTTCGTCTAAGAATTCTTTGATTTGGGAAGCCATCATTTCAGGTGATTCGTCGTATTTTCCAAATTCGTTTGGCAATCCTGCATTTGGATGTGCACTTACTCCAAAAGGTGATTTTTCATTCAAAATTTGTAAATATGGACGCATTAAACTTGCACCAAGTGCGCAGTTTAAACCAATAGTTAAAAGAGGCATGTGCGAAAGCGAAATCAAAAATGCTTCGGTCGTTTGTCCAGTTAACGTTCTTCCACTTTGGTCAGTGATTGTACCTGAAACCATTATTGGAATTTTCTCATTTCTATCCTCGAAAACTTGGTCAATAGCAAATAATGCTGCTTTTGCATTCAAGGTGTCGAAAATAGTTTCTACCAGCAAAACATCTACACCACCATCCATCAAGGCATTCACTTGATCTTTGTATGCTCCAACTAATTCATCAAATGTTATTGCGCGGTATCCAGGGTCGTTTACATCGGGCGAAATAGAAGCAGTACGATTTGTTGGCCCTATTGAACCTGCAACAAATCGAGGTTTGTCTGTAAATTCATTCGCAACTTCTTTGGCAATTTTTGCACTTTCATAATTAATTTGATAAACTGCTTCTTCCAAACCATAATCTGCTTGTGCTATCCAAGTTCCTGAAAAAGTATTGGTTTCAACTATATCAGCACCCGCTTGGAAATACTGACGATGGATATCTTTAATTATTTCTGGTCGAGTAATGGAAAGTAGGTCATTATTTCCCTTCAATGATTTGTCATGATTTTCAAAAGCACCTTTACGAAAGTCTTCTTCTTCTAATTTGTGCCGTTGTATCATTGTGCCCATCGCACCATCAAGTATGAGAATTCGTTCTTCTATTGCTTTTTCTAATAGTGTTTTCATTTGTTATTTTATTATACAAATGAAGTAGGTGAGGACAGCGAACCGTCAACTTATCTTTTCAGTCCTAAAACTGATTGGATTTGGCACCTTTTCTATTATGGTAGGTTGCCAAGGTTTCGCAGGGCCTATCCCTCCACCTTTCTTCATAAGTTTATGTTAATGAACGTTCCACAAAATTAATTCAAAAATTGATTCTTCCTATTAAATGTATACACTTTTACATTTTTTGTAATTTCACCAAACAAAATAACACTTTGAAAAAATTCTTTTTAGGTTTTGTCTATGCATTTCAAGGTTTAGCCATCTTGTTAAAAACTGAACGAAATTTTAAATTTCACCTTTTTGCTTTTTTTTGTATTTCAATCACAAGTTTTATTTTTAGAATTAATCAATCAGAATGGTTTGCTATATTAATAATATCATCAGTGATTTTAACAGCTGAAGCATTTAATTCTGCGTTAGAAAAACTCTGTAATCATTTGCATCCAAAAATACATCCAGCAATAAAAAGTATTAAAGATATTGCCGCAGCATCCGTTTTAATAAGTTCAATTATCGCAGTTATAATTGCAGGAATTATTTTTCTACCAAGAATTTATGGCCAATTAATAAATTAGTTTAAATCTTTTTCCTGGAAATTGTTGAATCACATTTGCCATTTCTAAATTAAACAATAGCACATTAATCTGGGAAGGCGTAATTCCAGACTTTACACAAAGTACATCAGCGTGAAGTTCACCTTCGTCTTGAAGTAAGGTTACAATTTTCTCTTCTTCGTGATTTAAATCATGAAAAAGTTGCTTTTGTTGAATTTGCTTTTTCTTTGAATCTTTCCAATTCATAAAGGTTAAAAAATCATTTCCATTTGTTATTAAATGTGCTTTTTGTTTGCGAATCAAATCATTGCAACCTTCAGAAAAAGGCCGATCTACATCACCCGGGAAAGCAAAAACATCACGACTGTAATCATTTGCCAATTCTGCCGTGATAATAGAACCTCCTTTAATTTTACTTTCTATTACAATTGTTGCATCGGCCATTCCTGCCACAATTCTGTTTCGCATTGGGAAATTCTCACGATCCGGATTGGTATCAATCATAAATTCAGTGACCAATCCTCCATTTTCCATCATTTCAAGAGCAGTTGAACGGTGCTTAAATGGATAAATTCGATCTAGTCCATGACCAAGTACACCTATTGTCTCTAATCCATGTTCTAAACTTAGCCGATGTGCAAGAATATCTACGCCATATGCAAGTCCAGAAATAATCTGAATTTGTTCATTTTTCAATGAATCAATTAACGCATGTAAAATTTTGCTACCGTAATTTGTTAAATTTCTGGTACCAACAATTGAAACTACTTTGTTTTGATTCAATTCCATTTTACCTTTTGAATAAATTACAATTGGTGGATCACCGCATTGTTTTAATCTTCTCGGATAATCTTTATCTAAAAAGAAATGAGAATTTATATTGTGTTTTAAATTGTAGTTGTACTGATTTTCTGCCAATTCAATAGCTTCCTCTTTCTTCATGGATTTCAAAATTGACTTAGAAAACCCAGTTTCTTGCCAAATGGATTTTATAGAATTTGTAAATAATTCTTCCGCACTTCCAATTTTAGAAATAATTTGTGCTGCTCGAACAGGCCCTATTCCATGTAATTTACTGAATGCGATTTTATAGATTTCGTTTGATTTGTTCAAAATTTCTTAGTTTTGCAACATTAAGTTAATCAAAAAACTCATTCTCATATTAATGAAAAACTTATTTGTTACAATTTTTCTTCTTTTTTCTTTCGTGAATTTCGCTCAAATTAAAGGACTTGTTCAAGACGGAAAAACTAAAGAAGCATTATTTGGAGCTAAAATTTTTCTATCTACAGGTCAAAAAGCAATCAGCAATCCACTTGGGAATTTTGAAATAAAACCGTCAAATTATCCCGTATTTTTAAAGATTTCAATGATAGGATATATTTCTGATTCACTTAAAATAACAAAAGACACTACCTTAAACTTTAATTTAATCGTTCAAGATCAAGAAATAAAAACAGTAGTTGTTACAGCAGGAAGAAGAAATCAAGATATCGAAGATGTTGCAGTTTCTATGGAAATAATCCGCCCAGAATTAGTTAACAATAAAGGTTTATCGAGTTTAGAACAAGCAGTTGACCAAAGTCCAGGTGTTTATTCTATGGATGGACAAGTTAGTATTCGCGGTGGTGGTGGTTATGCTTATGGTGCTGGAAGTAGAGTAATGCTTGTGTGGAATGGAGTTCCAATGTTGTCTCCAGACCTTGGTGATGCAAAATGGAATTCAGTTCCAATGGAACAAGCATCACAAATTGAAATATTAAAAGGAGCTTCATCTGTACTTTATGGAAGTGGTGCATTGAATGGAATCATTGCGGTAACAGAAAAAGAACCTGGTCCAAAAGGAGAATTAAAAGCGAAAGTTCAATCAGGTATTTATGGCGACCCAAGAAGAAAATCAATGATTTGGTGGGATAAAAACCCTACTTTTCATTTGGCAGATATTTATTACGGAAAATCCTACAAAAACATTGGTTTCACTATCGGGGCAAATGCCTATTTAGATTCTGGTTTTAGAAAAGGTGAAAATGAAAAAAGATACCGTATAAATGGTTCGTTTTATTTTAAACCTACCAAATTCCCAAAATTAAAAGCTGGAATTGGTTATAACGCACAATATCAAGATGCTGGTGTATTTGTTTTATGGAAAAATGACACTTCAGGATACGAAGCAATGGACAATACTTTATCAAGACAAAAAGCAATTAGGATAAGCGTAGATCCTTATTTGAAGTTTTACGATAAATACAATAATAGACATAACTTTAAATCACGCTATTACCTTGTTACAACTGGAAATTCGGAAAACATTTATGATGCATCATTCGCTGAAATGTATTATTTAGACTATCAATTTCAACGAAAGGTTGGAGATTTCACCAACTTTACAGCAGGATACACAAACAATACTAGTCGTGTTGAAAGTTGGGTTTTTTCAAATCACACTTCCCAAAATTCTGCAGCCTATACACAATTTGAATCAAGCTATAAAAAACTAGATTTTTCAGTAGGAATGCGCTTAGAATATTATAAATTAGATTCGCTCGTATCTGACTCGAGATTTAGAATAACTGATTCACTTTCTATTCCAATTTATCCCGTTTTTAGAGCTGGTTTACATTATGAAATCAATAAGGCTTCCCATTTAAGAGCTTCAATTGGTCAAGGTGTTCGTTTCCCGTCTATTGGAGAAAGATATGTTTCAACGTCCGTTGGTGGTTTGGTTATTTTTAGAAATCCAGAATTAAAACCAGAAACAGGATGGGCTGCGGAAATCGGCTGGAAACAAATCGTAAAATTTGGTGATAATTGGAAAGGTTACATAGATGTTGCTGGTTTTGTAAATCAATATAGCAATATGACTGAGTTCACTTTTGGATTATATAAACCTGATACAATGGGTAATCTTCAAATTACAGATCCAAATGCCTTAAATTATTTATATAAATGGGTTGGATTTCAAGCTCAAAACGCTGAGAAAGCTAGAATTACAGGTTTAGAATTTTCTTTTAATAGTCAAGGTAAAATTGGACAAGTGGAACTCACTTCGCTTTTAGGTTATACTTATATGAATCCTATAAGTTTAAATAATGACCCTATCTATCGTTTAACTTTCTCCGATACAAGCTCAAATATGTTAAAATACCGATTTAATCATTTAGCGAAAGTGGATATTCAAGCAACTTATAAAAAATTTAGTATTGGTTTTTCATCTCGCTACAATAGCTATATGAAAAATATTGATGCGGTTTTTGAGACGGGGGTTTTGGGTCAAGAATTGTTAGTTGGAATGAAAAAGTATAGAGATGCTAATCAACGTGGTGCATTGGTATTTGATACTAGAATGAGCTATGATATTAAAAAGGAGATTAAATTGAATTTAATTTTAAACAATGTATTTAATACAGAATACGTTTCTAGACCGGGTGATATTCAGGCTCCAAGAAACTTTATTCTTCAATTGCAGTTTTCTTTATAGTTTGCTATTAACACTAAAAGAGAATAAAAAAAATTAACAATTATTCTCAAATCAAAAATTTCTTTTAATATTGAAGTCAAAACTATGCTTATGAAAGGAAGAATACTTGCTTTTGCTACCCTAATTGTGCCGTTATTAATGCAAGCACAAATCAGAGGAAAAGTGAATGATAAACTCACTAATAATCCAATAATTGGAGCAAAAATACTTGCATCAGACGGTTCAAAAACTATATCTGATTACGATGGTAATTTTAAATTAAATGTGCAAAAATTCCCCGTTACTTTAATTGTGTCAATGCTTCAATATGTAAATGATACAATTGTTGTTAGTAAAGTTGGTGAAATTGTAATCAAACTTGGTGAACCTGAGAAAGATTTTGAAACAGTCGTTGTTTCTGCAGGACGAAGAAGACAAGCGATTGAAGAAGTTCCTGTTTCAATGGAAATTATTCGTCCACAATTAATTGACAATAAAGGAATTACTGACTTAGAGCAAGCTGTTGACCAAACACCTGGTGTTTTTACGATGGATGGACAAGTGAGTATTAGAGGTGGTTCAGGTTTCGCTTATGGAACAGGAAGTCGCGTATTGTTATTATGGAATGGTATGCCACTACTTTCTGGTTATGCAGGCGACACACAATGGAATGCAATACCTATGGAACAAGCATCACAAATTGAAGTAATGAAAGGAGCTGCTTCTGTATTGTACGGAAGTGGTGCTTTGAACGGTGTTATTTCCCTTACAGAAAAGGAACCGAATTTAAAACCGGAGACCAAATTAAAAGTTGCCTATGGATTTTATGACAACCCAAGTCGTGCTTCCCTAAAATGGTGGACAAAAACGCCGATGATGCAACAAATTGAAGGCTACAGGGGACAGATGTTTAAAAAAATGGGCTACACCATTTCAACGACTCTTTTCCATAATGACGGATACCGCCAAGGTGAAACAGAATATAGAGGACGTGTTAGTGGAAGTGTTTATTTCAGACCAGAAAAATACAACCGTATAAAAGCAGGAATTGGATACAACTATCAAGTTCAAAAAACTGGAAATTTCCTGATTTGGCAAAGTGATTCAGCTGGTTATGTCCCTAGTGGTGGCGCGGATACTAGCAATCCTGCATCTACATTAACTTACAATTTAGGTCAACGATTATTTTTAGATCCTTACATTAAATATATTGACAAAAAAAATAACCGTCATACTTTTAAGAACAGAGTCTACTATGCATACAATGGTAATATCAATAACCCAAGCCAAAGTAATGGAGCTGTCATTTATTTTGCTGACTACCAATTCCAAAAACAATACGGAAATGGGGTAACTATCTCAACTGGAGCATCTAATATTTATAATGTTGTTCAATCGAATCTTTTTGGTGACCATACATCAAATAATGTTGCAGGTTATTTTCAATACGAACATAAAATTGGGAAATTTGATATGATTGGTGGTGTGCGATTAGAATATTTCCAAATGGATGGAAAAGGTGGAGATACCGATTTCAAATTAAATAAAAATAGCGATAAATCAATTCCGGTATATCCTGTATTAAGAACTGGATTCCATTATGAAGTCGCAAAATACACGCATTTGAGAGCGTCAATTGGTCAAGGAATACGCTATCCTTCTGTTGCTGAGCGTTATACTCAAACATCTGTTGGAGCATTAAATATTTTTCCGAATCCTGAATTACGTCCAGAAATTGGTTGGGCTGCTGAATTAGGAATGAAACAAGGAGTAAAAATTGGTGATTGGAAGGGAATGTTTGATGTAGCTGCCTTTGTTAATCAATATAGCAACATGATGGAATTTACTTTTGGCGTTTTTAATCCAGATTCAATTGCATTATCAAATGACCCCAATAGTCCAGGTTACTTCAATAAATGGGTTGGATTTAAAGCTCAAAATGCAGAGGCAGCCAGAATTACTGGTCTTGATTTATCATTCAATAGCTTTGGAAGTATTGGGAAAGTTGAAATTATTTCATTAATTGGTTACACTTACATGAATCCGATAAGTTTAAATAAGGACTCTCTCTACATTTTGAATTTCTCTGATCCGAATTCTAAATTATTAAAATACCGTTTCAAACATTTAGCTAAATTGGACATTGAAGCTAACTATCTTAAATACAGCATTGGACTTTCCTGTAGATACAATAGTTATATGGAAAATATTGATAGAGTTTTTGAAGAGGCAATCGGTGGAACAACGTACATTTTGCCTGGTCTTAAAGAATACCGTCAAAAATTCAATAAAGGAAACACGGTTTTTGATTTCCGCTTAGGGTATAAGCTAAATGAGAATTTCAGATTCGGTTTAATTGCTAATAATGTATTAAATGCTGAAGTTACAACTCGACCTGGAGATATTCAACCCCCAAGAAATTTCATGGCACAAATTCAAATGAAATTTTAAAGATGAAGGTACTTGGAGTCATTCCTGCGCGATTTGATTCTTCACGCTTTCCAGGTAAACCTTTAATTGATTTAAAGGGAAAAACAATGATTCAGCGTGTTTATGAAGGCGTTCTAAAATCTTCAAAAATAGATGAAGTCATAGTTGCAACTGATGATCAACGCATATACGATGAAGTAATCCGTTTTGGAGGGAAGGTAGAAATGACTGCTTCAACCCATAAAAGTGGAACAGATAGATGTGGTGAAATTGCCAAAAGACATCCTGAATTCGATTTGATAATCAATATACAAGGAGATGAACCTTTAGTCAATTATTTGCAACTTGAAGCACTTATAACTGCATTTGAAAATCAAGAGACGAATATTGCAACATTATCGAACAAATCAATAGATTTAGAAGATTTAGCCAATCCTAACAGAATTAAAATTGTGGCGGATGTAAATGATTTTGCGCTTTATTTTAGTAGAAGCTCAATTCCTAATTCTGACAATTTTAAAGGCAATCCAATACTTTCATATCCTTTTCTTCGACACATTGGTTTGTATGCTTACAGAAGAGAAACACTTCTTCAACTAATTGAACTTGAACCAACTATTTTAGAACAAATTGAATCACTTGAACAATTGCGTTGGCTTTTTTACGGCTATAAGATAAAATTGGTGGAAACAACTATCGAAACTCCAAATATTGATGTCCCTGAAGACGTGCAAAAGGTCTTGCCATTTTTGTAACAACTTATTGTTAATTGCGTAATCTTTTGTAAATTTGAATAATGTATTCAGTAGAAGAAATAATCTGTCAGTTATTATTGCGTCACTCGTGTGTTATCATTCCATCTTTTGGTGGCTTTGTAGCGCAGTCTGTTTCTGCAAGTATTGACAAAGAAAATGGCATTATTCATCCTCCATCAAAACATTTATTGTTTAATAAAAACTTAATCAATAATGATGGTCTTTTAACAGCTGAGTACGCAACATTCAATAGAATTAATTATACCGATTCTCTTTCAAAAATTGATCTGTTTACAATCAATTTGAAGTCAGAATTAAACGCAGGCAGAAAAGTAGAATTACCAAAGATTGGTACTTTTCACCTAGATTCAGAAAAAAACATTTGTTTTGAGCAAAATCGTTATTTCAATTTTTTATTGAATGCTTATGGATTAAGTAACGTACAATTTGTTCCATCTCAAAAAGTTCAAGAAGTCGTTGAAGAATCAATTACTCCAATTGTTGAAGTAGAAATACCTATTGTAGCAATTGAAACACCTATAATAGATATTAATACATCAAGAAAATCGAGAAAATTAATTAAATATGTCGCAGCCGCAGCCTGTTTTCTTCCAATTGCATTTTACTCATTTTGGATTCCAGCTAAAACTAACGTAATTCAATCTGGAGTTATTTCGATAAACGATTTCAATCCGTTTTACAAATCCGAAAAAGGTCTTTATTCACCTTCCAAAGCAGATCTAGAATCAGTTAAATTTGAGGATGTTAGTTATACACCAACTCTTTATACGGAAATAGAATCTACTGAAATCGAACCAACAGAAATAGTATCAACTTCTGAAAGTAATTCTAATTTATATACTTCAATTAATGTCAAAAGTAGTAACAAAAGGCAAATTTTTGAATACATCGTTGGCTGTTTTTCAAGTAATGTAAATGCTGTAAATCTTGTAAATACCTTGAAAAATCAAGGTTTTGACGCAACCATTATTTCAGGAGGAAATCTAACCCGCGTAAGTATCGGAAGTGCTTCGAACTCAAAAGCATTAGATTCTTTAATTCAACTCTCTAACTCAAAGGGTTACCAAGGTTGGATTTTAAAATAATAATCTCATGAATTTTAAAATTAGTTTTATTGCGATACCTCTATTTGTGGTATCGAGTTTTGTATTTGGTCAAAACACAAACGTTGAAGGTAGTAAGTACCAATTCAAAAAAATAGCACATCACGATGTAACTCCTGTAGAAAGTCAAGGGAAAACTTCAACGTGCTGGTCTTTCTCAGCGCTTTCATTTTTTGAGTCGGAAATTATGCGAATCAGTGGTAAAAAAGAAATTACACCTTTGGCTGAGATGTATGTTGTTCGCAAGGCATATGAATTAAAGGCAACTAAATTTATCCGAGTAGATGGAAAAATCAATCTTGCTCAAGGTGGTGCTTTTCATGATATTCCACTGGTTATTCAAAATTATGGAATTGTTCCTATGCCGATTTATGCTGGTTTTGGTGACATCAATTTGTCAGCAAATGATTTTATTAGCAATGGAACTCCCAAAAAAGGTATTGAACTTAAATACAACCATGAAACACTATACACTGAGTTAAAAGATTACATGAATGAGGTTGTTGACCAATCAAATAATGGTAATGGTTTAAATATCAATTGGAGACAAAATTTAACTGAACTATTGGATAGAAACCTTGGGAAAGATATTCAATCATTTGAGTGGCAAGGAAACAAATATACACCCAGAACATACGCTGAATCGTTAGGTTTAAAAATGGAAAATTATGTTTCCTTAACTTCTTTCACCAATCATCCAATGTATTCTAAATGCATGTTAGAAATTCCCGATAATTGGGCTTGGGGTGAGAGTTACAATGTTTCTTTAGATGATTTATTCGACGCTACAGTTGAAGCGTTAAAAAATGGTTATACCGTTGCTTGGGGAGCTGATGTTTCTGAAAAAGGATTTAGTTTCAAGAATGGAATTGCAATCGTTCCCAAAGACGAATCAACAATTGAAGTAAAAGGTCAAGACAGCAAAGGATTTAATAATGCTGGAGCAGATAGAAGTTCAAACGCATTTTTGAATCCAACAGAAGAGTTAAAAATCACACAAGAGCTAAGACAATTAGGTTACGATAATAAAACCACACAGGACGACCATGGAATGCACATTGTTGGTTTGTATCAAGATCAAAATGGGAAAAATTATTTCTTAGTTAAAAATTCTTGGGGAACCAATAATCTTCCAAAAGGATATCTATATGTTTCTGAAGCATACTTCAAATACAAAACCATCAATGTTTACTTACATAAAGATGGGATTTCAAGTGCTGTTAAAAGCAAGCTAAATTTAAAATAAAACATTAACTTTCAGGTGAATAATAAATTGTTCTAACATGAAAAACCTAGCAATCCTCAGCCTTGTGGCACTTTCATTGACATCTTGTCTTAAAAACAGACTTAAAAAAGATCAATCAGCCTTGGTGAACTACAAAATTGAAACAGCATTTGATGAAATGAC
>CALPMC020000069.1 GCA_943324565.2 Chitinophaga pinensis
ACTACCGATAAGGTAAGTAATAATTTTTTCATATACATTTTGATTATAGTTTACACAAATTTAAAACAATAATCGAAAAATGAAATAAAAAATTAATATTTAAATAATTGAATTAAATAGTAGAAAATTGCTGCTAAAGCTGCACTAACAGGAATAGTCAAAATCCAAGCCCAAAGTAAATTGATTGTAACTCCCCAGCGCACTGCGCTTAATCGTTTAGTCGCTCCAACTCCGATAATCGAACCAGTAATTGTGTGGGTCGTTGAAACGGGAATTCCAAATTGAGATACAGTAAATAAAGTTAAAGCGCCAGCTGTTTCAGCACAAACACCCTCTAAAGGTGTAACTTTAGTAATTTTAGTACCCATTGTTTTCACAATTTTCCAGCCACCCATTAAAGTTCCAAGTCCAATCATTAAGTAACAACCAAAAGCTATCCAGAAAGGCATTGTTTCTGATTGAACTTTAGTTTTGATTTTAAAACCTTCCTTTAAATGACCATCTTCTTCTACATATTCTCCAAAAATAGAAGCATATTTGTAATTCTTATTTAATACATGGTCGTTAAAAATAGTATCGTTCGTTTTTGAATCACAAAGTGCGTCTCCAAACGTATAAACTTCAATTTTTTCTACTTCTTTTTCAATTTTCTTTAATTCAGGAATGGATGCATTTTCATATTTAGGGTTTAATTTCCCCTTTTTATCATAAACTACTTCATGTTTGTTAGCATCAACAATAGCTTTGTGTTCAGTGTAGAATAAATGCCCATCAATTTCAATAACTTCAGGTTTGAATTTTTCCAATTTACCTTCCTTATTATCGTATTCAATTTGCATTAATTCGGTAATTTGTAGGTGTTTTGGAATGGCTTTATCCAATTTCCCTTCTCTACCCATATTTCCATAAACTAGTAATGCAGCACAAATAATACCCATTACTTTTTGAGAATCAGCACCACCATGTCCTAAAGAAAATGCGGCAGAAGAAAGTAATTGTAACCTTTTATGCATATTCGCCTCTTTCAAAGCTGAAGGTTTCTTGCCGTATTTAATCTCGAACCAAATGTAAACCAAAATGAAAACTAAAATCATCCCTGCGACAATGTAAAGCATGATAGGTTTCATATCTATGTAAATAATCATGTAGTCCATAAACCCTATTGTGACGCCGGATAATATAAGAATCACCAACATTTTTTTCCAGAACGAACGGGCAATAGTGACAACGGCAATAAGATAAGCGATAAAACCACCAATCAATGGTGCAAGGAAAATAAATAGAATTACTTTGATAATTTCACCTGTACTAATTACATCAAAACCAGCATGAGCTACAGCTGCACCGGCAAAACCACCAATTAACGTGTGTGATGATGATGAAGGAATTCCCAACCACCAAGTTAATAAATTCCAAAAGGTTGCTGCTAGCAGTCCAGCAAGAATTACCCAAAGGTCAATTGCATTATTATCTACCGTTTTAGCTACAGTATTTCCAACACTCATGTCGAAAACCCAAAATGCAATAATATTAAATGTTGCAGCCCAAATTACTGCTTGAAAAGGAGTTAAAACTTTTGTTGAAACTACAGTTGCAATTGAGTTTGCCGCATCATGAAAGCCGTTAACCAAATCAAACAGAAGTGCAATTACGATAACTGTAACTAATAAATAAAACATAGAAAGAAGTGTTAAAATTTACAATTAAGCGTATTTCACTACGATTGACTCAATTACATTTCCGGCATCTTCACATTTGTCGGTTGCTGTTTCCATCACTTGATAAATTTCTCTTCTTTTTATTAATTCTTTAGCGTCAACGTCAGATTCAAACAAGCGCTCAATGCTCATGTCAAAAATATCATCTGCGCTGTTTTCGATGCTATTGATTTTGATAACACATTCTATAATTTTCTGCGTATTTTTCAAGTTTCTCAATTCCATAACAGCCGCTTTAACTGCTGCAACAGCCTCTTTAATAGCCTCTGCCGTTTTTTGAATTCCTTGGTCGGAAATAGGGTCAATTTTATAGAAATTGATTTTTTTAGCAGCAGAATAAATATAATCTGCAATATCATCTAATGCCGATGCTAGTGCATGAATATCTTCTCTGTCAAAGGGAGTTATAAAATTTCTACCTAATTCTATGAAAATCTTGTGTGTTACTTCATCATTCTTGTGTTCGATGTTTTCCATTTCTTTGATTAAAACACCTCTTTTGTTAAAGTCTGGTTCGTTAACAACTTGCACTAATTTCTTAGCTATATCTTGTAAGTTATCACTTGCTTCCTCAAAAAGATTATAAAACACTTTATCTTTAGGTAAAAAGTAACTTAGTATTCCTGCCATAATCTAAATTTTTTGACAAATTTAAACGCATCTTTGTTGGTTTATCTTTTACAGCCTTATTGTTAACGTAATGATAACATTGAAAATTATTTTTTTCTTCGAAGTTGTAATTTTGAAGAAAATAGAATTCCTAAAAAATGTTTGAATTTCTTAGATTTAGATTTGAAAAAATCTTTATAAACAAGAAAAGAACATTTCAAGGTTTGAGCTGTTTCTTTCTTTATTGCTAATTTTGCAACGCTTTTTACGATACAAAAAAATGATAGAAACAGACATTATTATTATCGGTGCAGGTCCAGTGGGATTGTTTACCGTTTTTGAGGCAGGACTTTTGAAATTGAAATGCCATTTAATTGATTCACTTCCACAACCAGGAGGACAGTGTTCCGAGATTTATCCTAAAAAACCTATTTACGATATCCCCGGTTTTCCTACTGTACTCGCTGGTGAATTAATTGACAATTTAATGGAACAAGCAGCACCATTCAAACCAGGGTTCACACTTGGAGAAGCAGCGCTTTCGATTGAAAAAACAGAGGATAATAAATTCATTGTTACCACAGTTAAAGGCACTCAGCATATTGCTCCAATAGTTATGATTGCAGGAGGTTTAGGCGTTTTTGAACCAAGAAAACCACCTATCGAAAACATCGAAACTTTTGAAGATAAAGGAATTGAATACATCATTAAAGACCCTGAAATTTACCGCAACAAAAGATGTGTGATTGCTGGTGGTGGTGATTCTGCTTTAGATTGGTCGTATTATTTGGTTGAACGTAAAATTGCGAAGGAAGTAATTCTAGTTCATAGAAGTAGTTCATTTAGAGGTCATTTAGATTCTGTTCAAAAAGTGATTGACATGGCTGAAAAAGGAACGATTCGCTTGATTACAGAAGCTGAAGTAACTGGTTTAGGTGGTGATGGGAAATTGGAATTCGTATCTGTTACCCATCAAAAGGATGGTGAACTAAAAGTTGAAGCTGATCATTTTATTCCATTATTTGGATTGAAACCAAGTCTAGGACCTATTTCAAATTGGGGATTAGAAATCGAGAAAAACGCCATCAAAGTTGATACACTAGATTATTCAACTAATATCCCTGGAATTTATGCAATTGGTGATGTAAATACCTATGAAAACAAATTGAAATTAATTTTATGTGGATTCCACGAAGGGACTTTAGCTGTTCAATCTGCATTTGCACGGATTCATCCAGAGAAGAAAAATGTACTAAAATATACAACTGTAAACGGAGTTCAAGGTTTTTAGAGAAATAATTACAACTTTCTAAAGAGTGATTAACTTAGGTTTTTCACTCTTTCTTTTTTTATCTTTGTCGAAAGAATAATATGCTCTCCAAGAAATCTAAATATGCGATTAAAGCTTTGACTTGTCTTGCAAAAAAATACGAGAGCAAAACCTTATTGAAAATTGCGACCATTTCTGAAGAAGAAAAAATTCCAAAAAAATTCCTAGAAGCCATCTTAGTTGAATTGAGAAATAATGGTTTATTACATAGTAAACTTGGAGCAAATGGAGGGTATTATTTGGCAAAACATCCAAAAGAAATTCACTTATCAACAGTAATTAGACTCTCTGGTGGACCTATTGCCATGCTACCTTGTGTTAGTTTAAATTTCTATGAACCTTGTGAAGAATGTGAAAATGAAAAAACTTGCGGTTTAAGTGATGTTATGAGAACTGTTCGAGAAGCAACAATTAAAATTCTTTCCACTACTTCAATTGAAGACCTTATTTTAAAAGAATCCGAACTAAATACTTTTATAGGCAAAAATTAATTTTTTTCAATCTTTTTATTAATACTTATGAATTAAATTATACTTTTGCATTATTAACTACTAAAACCATAGGGATTATATGAGTAATGAATCTTTTGTTTCATGTCCTGTTTCACCAGAGAAAGCAAATGAAAATATTGTAAGAATTATTGCTATTCAAGTGATTATATTTTCATTCATTAGTCTGGTTTTAAATAATTACCTCATTTCGCTGTTTTTAATTTTCGATTTCGCGCTTCGTTCATTTACAGAAGGAAATTATAGTCCACTAAAAAAAATAGGAATTTACTTTAATCTGTTTCTAAAACTTGAGCCTATAATTATTCCAGCGGCTCCAAAGAAATTTGCTGCAGGCTTAGGGGTTGTTTTTAGTTCATTAATATCGATCGCCCTAATTTTTAATTGGAGTTTAATTTCAATGATTCTAGGAATTCTACTTATATTTTGTGCATCACTTGAAGGTTTTTTTGGTGTATGTATTGGCTGCTATGTTTATTCTTTCTTACAGAAATTAAAAATAATATCAAATAACTAATAGTTAAAAATTAATCTTATGTCTTTAAAAATAGGTGATTTAGCACCAAATTTCACAACAAATATACTGGAAGATATTATTCAATTTTCTATGCAATTAGTGTCAAATTGGAGCGATTTGTTTTCGGATAAAGTGATTTTGAATCAAGTTTGGATGAAAGAATTAGGAGAACCTGTAAAAGAAAAATATCCAAAAGGAATTAAAGAAATAAAAAATTACTTGAGATTACACCCGAACCTAACAACTAGTTTTTTTCATAAGTAGAGTGTCGAAAAGGTTCTTGAGATTACGTCAAGAACCTTTCTTCCCTTCTTAAATCAAGTTTTCCTTAGTTTTTATGCTCAAAGATAATTTTTCAAAGGAGTCAATTCCAATTTTCTTTAAATCAAAAGATTATACATTTTTAATTCTTGGAAGTGATAAAAGTGCTTTTCAAATTGTTACAGATTTGATTGAAAATTATTATGAGTGCAAATTAAAAGTTATCTCTCCAAACTTCAACGAAGATTGGAAATTATTAGAACAATCGAATCAACAAATAGAACTAAAACAAACTCATTTCAATGATTACTTTTTAAGTGATATTGATTTTGTAATCACAACTACAATTAATGAAGCGTTATTTCGAGAAATTAAGGCCGCTTCACAATTGAAAAATATCCCTTTGTTCGCTAAGAATTTTATACATGAAAGCGACTTTGTTTTGGGTTCATCAGTAATAAAAGGAAATATTAAAATTTCGGTTTCTTCCTTTAGCGCAAATGATTCATTAGAAAAAAGATTAATTGAGGTGATAGATGATTCGCTACCAAATGCTTTTTCGAATTCAACAGAAAACATAGCCCAATTGGAATCACGATTAAAAGGTGATTTTTCAAAACGTGTAACAAAACTGAATAAAATAACCAGTCTTTTAATTCAAAAACATGATCGAAAATGGCATGAGATAGATTACAAAAAAATTATTTTAAGTGTTTTTGGAATAATTGGAATCATGATTTCAGGCCATATTATCCTGACACTTGTACCTCCCTCACTTATTTGGGATACGACAAATTCTGTAATTTCCGAATTAGACAGTTCTTTCTTGTACTTTATGTTAGGCGGTTTTATTGCTCAAATGATTGATGGTGCACTTGGGATGGCTTATGGTGTTAGCGCAACAACCTTTTTACTTTCATTTGGTATTTCACCAGCCGTTGCAAGTATGAGCGTCCATGCATCAGAAATTTTCACAAGTGGTGTTTCAGGATTAATGCACTTGAAATTTGGAAACGTTCACAGCAAATTGTTTAAAGCAATTGTAATTCCAGGTGTCTTGGGGGCAATTGTTGGGGCGTATCTCTTGACAGAATTTGAAAATTATTCTAATTACATTAAACCAATTGTTGGAGTTTACACCCTTTTTCTTGGTTGTTTGATTATTTATAAAGTGTTGCGGAAAAACCAGAAACGAAAACGAGTAAAACGCGCTGGATTCTTAGCCGTTCTTGGAGGATTTTTAGATTCTATTGGTGGTGGAGGATGGGGTCCAGTCGTATCCTCTACTTTAATTGCAAGTGGAAAACATCCGCGTTTAGTAGTTGGTTCTGTTAACTTAGCAGAGTTTTTTGTTTCACTAGCAAGTTCGTTTACGTTTATAACAATCCTAGGAGGTTCTCATTGGCAAACAATTGTTGGATTAATTTTGGGAGGAGTTTGTGCAGCACCAATTGCCGCAAATCTTTCTCGACGTTTAAACATCAAAGCTATGATGTTGCTCGTTGGAATAGTGGTAATAATTGTCAGCTTACGAATTATAATAATTTCAATAATTGGATAACTATGGAAAATGAAAAAACACTAGAATTAATCCAGCTTTTGCAAGAAATAGCATCAAAACACGGTGAAAAAGCCGCGTTTTCAACTAGTTTTAGTTTTGAAGACCAAGTAATTTCACATTATATATTTACGCTGGATTTACCAATAAAAGTGTTTACATTAGATACTGGTCGTATTTTTCCAGAAACATATTCTGTTTTAAATAGTACCCGAGAACGTTATGCTAAAACTATTCAGGTTTATTTCCCTAAAACAGAAGCTGTTGAACAATTAGTTACAAGCAAAGGTGCTTCCAGTTTTTATGAATCCATCGATAATAGAATTGAATGCTGTTTTATTCGCAAAGTTGAACCTTTAAATAGAGCACTTAGAAACGTAAATTGTTGGATTACAGGGTTAAGAAGTGAACATTCAGAAAATAGACAGCAACTTTCTGTGTATGAATGGGATGAAAAGCGAAATTTGCAAAAAGTTAATCCTTTAATAAACTGGACTTTTGAGGAGGTTAAAGCTATAATTAAAGAATTTACAATACCTTATAACGTCTTACACGACAGAGGATTTGTAAGTATTGGTTGCCAACCTTGCACAAGAGCAATTAAAGAAGGAGAAAATTTCAGAGCAGGAAGATGGTGGTGGGAAAGCAGTGAGAAAAAAGAATGTGGATTGCATGGATAATTAATGAAGAATTAAGAATTAAAATTTAACAACCGAAGTTGAACTTGGTTTCCTCCCTTGAGGGAGGACTAAGGAGGGTGACTTGGAATGTTAAGTCATCCCCCTAAATCCCCCTTCAAAGGGGGAAAGGAATCATACTTCGATTAAAGTCAAAATAAAGAAATAAATGAAAGATTACCTAGATCAATTAGAAGCAGAAGCAATATACATCATGCGCGAAGTTGCTGGTCAATTTGAACGACCTGCTTTACTTTTTAGTGGTGGAAAAGACAGTATTTGTTTAATTCACCTTGCGTTAAAAGCATTTCGTCCTGGAAAGTTTCCTTTCCCACTTGTACACATTGATACGGGTCACAATTTCCAAGAGGCGCTAGATTATCGTGATGCATTAGCCGAGCAAATTGGCGAGAAACTAATCGTACGAAAAGTAGAAGATACCATTCGTGAGCGAAAATTAGTGGATGGAAAAGGAAAATTCCCAAGTAGAAATGGATTGCAGACTTATACTTTATTAGATACAATCGAAGAATTTGAATTCGATGCATGTATTGGTGGTGCACGTCGTGACGAGGAAAAGGCCCGAGCAAAAGAACGTATTTTTTCTGTAAGAGATGAATTTGGTCAATGGGATCCTAAAAAACAACGCCCTGAATTGTGGAATATTTACAATGGAAAAATTGATAAAGGTGAAAATGTACGTGTTTTCCCTATTTCCAATTGGACAGAATTAGATGTTTGGAATTATATTAAACGAGAAAACATAGCCTTGCCTTCAATTTATTTCACACACGAACGCGAGTGTATTCTAACACCTCAAGGTCAATTGATGAATACCAATGAATTTGTGACCATTGAACCTGAAGATGTGGTTGTAAAAAGAAACGTTCGCTACCGCACAGTTGGTGACATGACATGCACAGCTGCGGTTGAATCTACAGCTTACACTGTTGACGATATTATAAAAGAAATTAAAGAAACAAAAATATCAGAAAGAGGTGCAACCCGTATGGATGATACACTTAGTGAAGCAGCTATGGAAGACCGAAAAAAAGGGGGGTACTTTTAAAAAACTGATCCGCCGCGGCGGACTGAAAGTGGAAAGTTGAAAGTGAAAAAAAGCTTTCAGTTGAGAACTTTCAATTATCAACAAAAAAAACTGAAAGTATAAAGTTGAAAGTGGAATAAAACTTTCAGTTCTCAACTCTCAGTTCTCAACTAAAAATATATGGAACTACTAAGATTTTTTACAGCAGGAAACGTTGACGATGGCAAAAGCACATTGATTGGACGTTTATTATTCGATAGCAATTCAATTTCTACCGACATCATTGATACCTTGACAAAACAAAGCAAAGCGAAAGCTGAAAATGCCGACATCGATTTAGCATTGTTGACCGATGGTTTGCGTGCTGAACGTGAACAAGGAATCACAATTGATGTTGCATACAAATATTTCGTAACAGATAAACGCAAATACATCATTGCTGACACGCCTGGACATGCTCAGTATACGCGTAATATGTTTACTGGTGCTTCAAACACAGATTTGGCAATTATTTTAATAGATGCCCGCAACGGAATCACAGATCAGACCAAACGTCACAGTATCATTTCAAGTATTTTAGGAATTCCTCACGTATTGATTTGTATAAATAAAATGGATTTAAAAAACTACGATCAAGCTGTTTTTGAATCAATTAGAAAAGATTATTTGGCGTTTGCACAACCACTGGGTTTGAAGAAAATTTCCTTTATTCCTGTGAGTGCACTAACAGGTGAAAATGTAGTTAATAAATCCGATAATTTCTCTTGGTACACGGAAGAAACTTTATTCGATTTCTTAGAAAATGTTGAAATTCCTCAAGAGGAAGCAAATAATGAAACGCGTTTCCAAGTGCAATATGTTATTCGACCACAAACACAAGAATTGCATGATTACAGAGGATATGCAGGCGCTTTGTTAAGTGGTAAAATTCAAAAAGGTGATAAAGTACGAGTTTTCCCAATTGATGCTTTAACCACCGTTGAGAAAATTGAAAAGTTTGAATCAGAAGTAGAATCAGCTGAGGCAGGTGAACCAATTATTTTGCATTTATCAGATGATTTAGACATTAGCCGAGGTAGTACTTTTGTGCTTGATAACGAACTACCAGAAACAGCTAATGAAATTGATGCTACTATTTGCTGGATGGACAATAAACCTTTCCAAAAAGGACAAAAATTATTGTTTCAACAAAATAGTTTTAGAGCCAAAGCTGCCATTAAATCTATTGAAGGAAAAATTGATATTCATACTTTAGATTCAACGGAAGAAACAGACGAAATCCACTTGAACGAATTTTGCAAAGTGAACATAAAAACAGCTGAATTGGTATGTTTTGATTCCTATGCGAAAAACCGCAAAACGGGTGCGTTTATTTTAATCAATGAAAACACCAATAATACAGTTGCTGCAGGAGTGATTAATTAAATATAATGGTTAAATAGAAGTCCAAATCTCCCAACTTTTAAGTGCTTGTTCTTTCAACATACTCTCACCATTGAGGATTGTTGCACCATTTTTTTCGGATTCAACTAGGAATTTCGTTTTAGCAGGATTGTAAATTAAGTCGATTACTAAATGATCTGGACTTAAAAATTGAAAAGGGAATTCAACACATTCATCTATTTTTGGATAAGTTCCAACGGGCGTACAATTTACTATTACTTTGCATGCATTTAGCATATGCTCATTAATTTCTTCGTAAGAAAAGTGCTTCGGTTTTCCCTCTGGATTTTGTGAAATAAAAAATACATCTATTCCAATTTGCTTAAACACATATTCAATCGCTTTTGATGCTCCACCAGTTCCTAAAATCAAAGCGCGTTCATGCTTAAAAGTTAAAAAAGGTTTGATACTTTGTTGAAAACCGTAGGCATCTGTGTTAAAGCCAACTGTTTTCCCTTCTATAAAAGCAACAACATTTACGGCACCAATAGTTTTTGATACTGGATCAATTTCATCCAAAAAAGGAATGATTTCTATTTTATAAGGAACAGTCACATTTAAACCAGAAATGCTATCATCATTTAAAATAGCTTTAACTTTTTCAATCGTTTCTAATTCAAACAATTCGTAATTGGCAACTATTCCATTTTGCTCAAAATAATTTTTAAAAAATGTTGGAGAAAAAGAATGTGCTAGCGATTTACCAATTAAGCCGAAATGTTTCATTTTTTACTTTTTGTAAAAGTAGGAAAAGGATTATTCTCAAGGTGGTTTTCCAAGTTGATAATTATAAAATTGGTTTTGTTAAAAAAAGAAAAAAATAATTAGTAAAATGCTTTACTATTGTCAATTCTATCTTTTTGATTTTATAGATTTTAAACTCTAAATTATTATTTCACTTGTTATCAATTCTTAAAATAACTTTCAATCTAAATTCAATTCGTAACTTCGTTTTCTATGGAAAAGAAATTTCAATTCAACTATCAGTTATTAGATTCTTGGAAATCATTGGAGGAAGAAGAACGTTATTTGGTTTCAAAAGCCTACGAAGCAATGAATCGTGCTTATGCTCCTTACAGTAAATTCAAAGTCGGCGCTTCTGTTCAATTATCAGATGGGACAGTCATTTTGGGAAATAATCAAGAAAACATTGCTTATCCTTCTGGACTTTGTGCCGAGCGAGTTGCTTTATTTTATGCTGGAGCTAACTTTCCAAATGAAGCGGTTGAAACGATTGTTATTGTAGCGAAAGGGGATTTAATGCCTGACAAGCAGTTACTTTCACCTTGTGGTTCGTGTCGTCAAGTGATGTTAGAAACCGAAAACAGACAACAAAAACCAATGAAAGTCATTCTTATCAATCAGGATGATCGCACGATGGTTATAGAATCTGTTCAGCATTTATTGCCTTTTGGCTTTGGGACTTTTGATTGAAAAATGATTCCCTCTAATTTGAAAAGACACTAAAAAAGACTCCTCCTTTTCGTCGGAATGACTTTTAGTGTGGATGATTTGGCGAAAATTCAAAGCATTTTCGAATTTTTCTTCTAGTCTAAAGTTATTCAGAGCAAAGTGAGGAATCCAATTAAATCAAAACAACAAAATATTATTACAAACAAATGACAAAGAAAGCTATCCTTCGCATTATCTTTGTCGGCTAAAACAAAAACAGTATGAACAGTTGGTTTACCGTTAAAGTAAAATACACCAAACAATTAGAAAATGGAACATTCAAACGTGTTTCAGAACCTTATTTATTAGCTGCGATGACTTTTACAGACGCAGAAGCACGTATCTATGAAGAACTTGGAACTACCATTCGTGGTGAATTTTTAGTGACAGGAATTGCACGCACAGATATTCACGATATTTTTCAATACGATGAGTCAGATACTTGGTTCAAAGCAAAGATTTCTTACGATAAATTGGAAGAAGAAGGCGATAAAAAGAAAACAATCTCTCAAAATTTCTTAGTTTCTGCTGAAACAGTGAAAGAAGCTTACGAACGCATCGTTGAAAGTCTTTCAACTTTAATGATTGATTATCAAATCACTCAAATTATTGCATCACCAATAGTAGATATTTTCCCATACAACGATAGCGAAGTTGAATCGCCAGCAGCAAAAAGAATAGTGCCAGAAATTGAGCACGAACCAAAAGCTGCAGGTAAAGTTTTCAGTGCTTCAGGTTCTGATATCGATGATTTCGACGACGATTTTGAAGAAGAAACTGCTGAACAAAACAACGTTGAGGAGGAAGAATTTGAAGGAAGTGAAATTTCTGATGAATATACAAACGAAGACGAAGATTAATGAGTGAATGGCTGAAAAAATTGCGAGATGAACACGGTGACTTTGACAAAGGGTCGCTGGAAATCACTGCTGGAAAAAAACCGTTTCATTTATTTTCGGAATGGTTTGATGAGGCTTATAACGTTAAAGAAAATGAACCCAATGCTTTTGTGTTGAGTTCTGTCGATAAAGAAACGCTTCAAGCAAGTTCTCGCATTTTGTATTTGAAAGAATTACTCGATGAAAAATTCATTTTTTATACGAATTACAACAGCCAAAAAGGGAAAGAATTAGCTGAAAACCCTAAAATGTCAATGCTGTTTTTTTGGCCAACTTTACAACGCCAAGTGCGCATTGAAGGTTCGATAGAAAAAGTAGAATCTTCGGTAAGTGATGCGTATTTTGCCTCTCGTCCGCGCGAAAGTCAATTAGGTGCTTGGGCATCTCAGCAATCTGAAATTCTTGAAAATAGAGAAGATTTAATCACGCGTTTGGAATCATTAGAAAATCAGTTTCCGAATGAAGTACCTCGTCCACCACATTGGGGAGGTTACGCTTTAAGTGCCACTCACATTGAATTTTGGCAAGGTCGTCCGTCGCGTTTACACGATCGAATTGTTTACGAACGCACCGCTGACGATTGGAAAATTTACCGTAAAAATCCTTAATGAAGCGATTTCAACCCTCCATACACACACTTCCAAATGGTGTGCGTGTCGTTTATCTTCACGTACCAAACCAAGTTGCTCATTTAGGTTACTTTTTTGCTGCAGGCTCGCGCTTTGAATCAGAAAATCAAGTGGGCTTGGCGCATTTTTTAGAACATTGCGTTTTTAAAGGAACACAAAAGCGCAAAGCAATTCATATCCTTTCAAGAATCGATTCTGTTGGTGGAGAATTAAATGCCTACACAGCGAAAGAAGAAATGTGTTTACACGCTTCGTTTTCGAAAGAACACACCGCAAAAGCCATTGATTTATTGTCAGATATTTCAATTCATTCGATTTTTCCACCGAAAGAAATTGAAAAGGAAAAAGAAGTCATCCTCGACGAATTGAATTCGTATATGGATAGTCCAGGAGAAAAGATTTTTGATGATTTTGAAGCAGAATTATTTAAAAATCATTCACTTGGAAACAATATTCTTGGAACGAAAGAAAGTGTTGAAAGTTTTACTTGTTCGGATTTAGAAAACTTTGTAAGTTCTTATTTCACTGCCGACAATTTGGTAATTGCTTTTGTTGGAAATGTTTCATACCCGCGATTAGAAAAGCTGCTTTTAAATTCGTTGGAAGGAATTCCATTGACAGCTCAACGAAACGAAGTTGTACCTTTTTTAGATTATAAACCCTTCCATATTCGAACGAAAGAAGCTAATTATCAAACCCACGGTGTAATTGGAGGAATGGCTCCGAGTTACAAAAGCGATAATCGAATTCCAATGTCCTTACTGATAAATTTATTGGGGGGCCCTGCTTTAAATTCGCGTTTGAATTTGACCGTTCGTGAAAAATATGGTCTTGCTTATACGGTTGAAGCAAGTTATAATACTTATGCTGACACTGGTTTTTGGCAAATTTATTTAGGTTCAGAATCCAAAAACATCGACAAAGCTATCGAATTGATTTATAAAGAAGTTAAATTACTGGAAACAAAAGAATTAACTTCAATTCAATTACATCGTGCAAAAGAGCAATTGAAAGGACATTTAGCTTTAGGAATGGATTCTAACTCTGGATTAATGCAAGGCTTAGGTAAAAGTATGTTGGCTTTTAATCAAATCGATACCTTGCAAGAAATGCATCAAGGAATTGATAAAATAACAAGTAAACAACTTCTCGAAATGGCCGCAACGTTTATAAAAAGAGAAGCAAGTTCTGAGTTGATTTTTGATTGTTGATTTCATTTCAATCCTCCCGCTTATCCAATCCATCAAAATGACGGAAATAAGTCAAGAAAAGCGATTGACTCATTCGTTTGGCTTTTCTGAAATCTTTCTTCGAAAACGTATTTTGCACATATTGTTTACTGTCGAAGTTATAAAGTAATCTCCCCTTCGGATGAATAAATCGACGAATTTTGTTAAATATTTACTTTGTTATTGGCATAAAACCTTGTAACTAAATGTTGTAAAATAAGTAAATACTGATAACAGAACTAAACATTTATCCAAATTTAAATCTTAATTAAAATATTCCTTTAATCAGAAATAATTGTTTGAAATTGAGAAGCATGCGCACTAAAATATCCTAAAGCTCCACCTTTAATGTTTGATTTTGGATTAGCCGGAGAAGCAACACCTCCACCTGGACCACTACTATTCGCCTCCAAACTTTCAAAGTAGAAATGTACCTCCTTATCAACATTCATAAATTGAACTGAAACAGTATCAAATTTTCTAATCTCTTGATTAAATGATTGTAAGCCTTGTGTATTGTAGTTTCCATCTAAAAATTCATCATCATATATAAATGATTCAATAAATTCGCCGTTGATGTACATTCTTGAGCGGTAATAATTTCCTTTTCCAGCTGGATCTTGAAAATGCGGAACCACTGAACGACTAACACCACCAAAACCTAAAGATTTTAAAATACTTAAACTATCTACTGTTGTTCGAACAGGCATTTTACATATTGAAGTGTACGTTTTACCATCGTAAGTCACTGTTAAATTATACGTTCTTCCAGGTACCCCAGGTAAAGTAGTTGTTTGATATTTACCAGGCGAAGTTTCAGAAAGAAAAACGGAATTTCCAGCGTCATCCGTAATTAAAACAACAGCTCCAGAAACAAATAATTGATCATTTGTAGTTTGAAAATCTGTTGTTTTTGAAATCGTAATCGTTTGCGGATTGGCCGGGACATCTGTTAACTCACCTTCAATAACAATAAGTGCTTCACTATCATTAAACTCAATATCAATCACTTTTTCGCAACTAAATAAAGTTAAGCTTGCAAAAAGAAAACCGAGGATATAAATACTATTTCTCATGATTAAAATTTAAAATTATAAGTAATGGAAGGAACTAATCTGAAAAGTGCGATTTGAACTGCTTCTGTTTTTGTTGGGTCTGTTTCACTTTCACGGAATGAAATGGTCCATGCATTTTCACGTGCATAAGCATTGTAAATTCCGAAATTCCAGCTACTTTCAAATTTGTCTGTCTTCTTGTTGTAATAAGTCACACTTAAATCTAAACGGTGATAATTCGGCATTCGATAACCATTTCTTTCTGTATAAAGCCATTGGATATTTCCGTCAATGTAATATTTACCCGATGGAAAGGTTACTGCGCTACCTGTGTAGAAAACCCAAGTTGCAGAAACAGATAATTTATCGTTAATGTCGTAAATCCCTACTAAAGATAAATCGTGCGTTCTGTCTTGACGTGCTGCATACCAATCACTGTTATTGATTCCATCAATCTGTTTTTCTGTTCGCGAAAGCGTATAACTAATCCAACCATTGAAACGACCGTATTTCTTTTTGAAAAATAACTCTACACCATAAGCGCGACCTTTTCCATATAACAATTCTCCTTCAACTTTATCATTCGCAATCGTACTAGCTCCATCTTTGTAATCCACTTGATTTTGCATGTCTTTGTAATATGCTTCAACACTTAATTCATAGCGATTATTGAAGAAATTTCTAAAATAGCCCAATGATAATTGATCGGAGATTTCTGGTTTTACATTCGCACTACTTGGTATCCATAAATCGGTTGGTGTGGACGAAGTAGAATTACTTATTAAATGTAAATTTTGAACGTTTCGAGCGTAACCTAATTTAAATGAACTGGAGCTGTCTAACATAAATGATGAAGTAAATCGAGGTTCTAAATTGAAGTAATTTTGAACGATTTCTCCTCTACTAAAAGTTGAAGTTTGACTAACGATTCCTAGAGAGTCAAACGAATAAAACTCACCAGCTCCCATCAATGAGAAGTTTGTCGCACGCAATCCGTAAATGAAACTTAAACGCTCATTTGGATTCCATTCATGTGAAACATAACCTGCATTTTCCCAAGCAAAACGATCTTGTAGTTTTTCAAATACAAAATTCGGATCATCCGATTCTATTTGTCCAGGTGTAATTGTATGGTGAATAGCGTTTACTCCAAATTTTAATTTATTAGATGGATTGATGATGTAGGTAAAATCTTGTTTTATGTTGTAATCTTGAATTTTTGAGCGAATGTCAACTGCCAAGGTTCCTGAATTAATCGCAATTTTATAATTATAGTTACTAAAAATAAGCGAAGTATTCGAGAACAATTTCGGACTTAAAACTGAATTCCAACGAATTGTTCCTGTTGCATTTCCCCAGTTGATTCCAAATAATTCACCTAGTCCTAAATTATCTTGACCAAAGTAACCCGATAAGAAAACGCGATTTTTGTCGTTGATTTTGTAATTGGCTTTTAAGTTTAAATCGTAAAAATACAAGCGATTGTCTTTAAAATCTTCTGTTAATTTCAAGAACATATCAGCATAAGTTCTTCTGCCACTAATTATAAATGAACCTTTGTTTTTCACAATTGGACTTTCTACATTCAAGCGTGAGGAAATAATTCCAACACCTCCTCCAACATGAAAATTCTTATCGTTTCCGTCAAGCATTTTGATGTCCAAAACAGACGAAGTTCGTCCACCGTATTGCGAAGGCATTCCACCTTTGTAGAGTGTTACTTCTTTCAACGCATCAGAATTAAAAGTTGAAAAGAAACCTAATAAATGAGATGCATTGTAAACAGGTGCTTCATCTAAAAGAATTAAATTTTGGTCAGCTGCGCCACCACGAACAAAAAATCCTGAGTTTCCTTCTCCTGCTGTTTTAAATCCCGGTGTCAAAGTGAAGGTTTTTATAATATCTTTTTCACCTGCAAAAACTGGAATTTTCTCCAAAGCTTTTACGTCCATCTTAACCATTCCCGTTTCAGCGCCAGAAACATTTCTATTCTCTTTTGTTGCAGTAACTTTAATCTCTTTAAACTCTTTGATTTTTTCCTCCAATCTTACTAGATCTATATTTAGATTTAAATTTTCGGAAAGGTTAATTGCAATCTCTTTTTTTTCAAATCCAAAATAATTTACTACCAATGTGTAATCACCATCTGGAAGCGTAAGTGAATAAAATCCATACTCATTTGAAGTTGTTCCAATATTTCCTAATTCTTTAACACGAATAGTAGTACTTAAAATTGTTTCACCTGAAGAACTATCTTTAATAATTCCGTTTATTGTATACTTCTTAGCTTGTGCAAAAACAGTATTTGATACAACAAAGAAGCTGAAAATGAAGAATAAAACTCGAATTGAATTTTGTAGAATAGCTTGTAAACGCATATATAAATATCATTTATTGAGGATTCAAAATTCGTTATATTAATTTATAACTTCTTCACTATTAATGTGAAGAGTCAATTAATTATATAAGTGGAATAAAATAGGTGTTTAAAAACGTTGTTAATATTTAGGGCAAAAAAAAACCTCAACATTTCTTACGAAAGTTGAGGTTTTTAAAAATCGGCATCGACTTACTCTCCCACCCTCAAAAGGACAGTACCATCAGCGCAATCAGGCTTAACTTCTCTGTTCGGAATGGGAAGAGGTGGACCGTGATGCTATAGACACCCAAAGCTGTTGATATATGATAAATCATACATCGAATATCTTTAGATATATCGGACGATTGAAGCAGTAAATAATTTAAAGTTTAACAAGTTAGTAAGTCTACGGGTAATTAGTACTACTCGGCTGTGACATTACTGTCTTTACACCTGTAGCCTATCAACGTGGTAGTCTTCCACGACCCTTAAAAGAAATCTCATCTTGAGGCGAGTTACGTGCTTAGATGCTTTCAGCGCTTATCTCATCCATACATAGCTA
>CALPMC020000070.1 GCA_943324565.2 Chitinophaga pinensis
AAATGTTTTCCATTCTTCTGGCATTGAACCTTTGTCTTTAAAGGAAACACTTGATGGCCAACACGATGAAAGCACAGCTAAAAGTAAAATTAGTGAGCCAAATTTCATAAGTCCATAAGCTTGTATTCCTTAATTTTTCGGTACAAAGTACGCTCAGAAATTCCCAATTCGCTTGCTGCGTGTTTTCGTTTACCGCGGTGTTTTTCTAAGGCTTTACTAATCAATTCTTTTTCACGATCTTCCAAAGACAAGGATTCTTCCACTTCAACGTGCGCTTCATAGGGTTCAGTTGCAGTAGGGTAGTGGTAATTTGATTCCACAATTGGTGCAGCAGCTGAAGGAAGTAACAAACCTGTATTTTTTACATTTTCATTCACTTCTTGATAAATGCGATTCACAACGGCGCTTTGGTCAGATGTCAAAGCAACCGCATTTCCTTGTTGGAGAATTTCAACGACTAGTTTTTTTAGTTCGTTCAAATCCTTCTTCATATCGAAAAGCACTTTATACATTAATTCGCGCTCGGAGAAATTTTCCTGAGAATTTTCCCCAATAATTTGAGGAAGTTTTTCGGTGTTTTGTGGTAAATAACTAGAAAGTATAAAACCATCAATATCCCTAGCGGTTTCAATTACAGATAATTGTTCCACTAAATTTTTCAACTGACGAATATTTCCAGGCCACGGATAATTTACTAATAATTGAACAGCATCATCATTCAATTTAATCGCAGGCATTCTATATTTTTCGGCAAAATCGTGTGCGAATTTTCTGAAAATCAAATGAATATCCTCTTGACGATTTCGTAAAGCGGGCAATTGAATGGGAACAGTGCTCAAGCGATAAAACAAATCTTCTCTGAATTTACCTGAAGCAATTGCACGTTGCATATTTTCATTTGTTGCAGCTACAACTCGTACATTCGTTTTAATCGGCTTAGAAGAACCCACACGTATGAATTCACCCGTTTCCAAAACGCGTAACAAACGTACTTGCGTCTGCATCGGTAATTCCGCAACTTCATCTAAGAAAATTGTACCGCCATTTGCCACTTCAAAATAACCTTGCCGGCTTCCTGCAGCGCCTGTAAATGAACCTTTCTCGTGACCAAATAATTCTGAATCTATTGTTCCTTCTGGAATTGCACCACAATTTACAGCTATGTATTCGCCGTGTTTTCGAGAACTAATATGATGAATCACTTGTGGAATGATTTCTTTTCCTGTTCCACTTTCACCTGTCACCAAAACAGAAATGTCAGTTGGCGCAACTTGAATGGCAACTTCCAACGCTCGGTTGAGCAAAGGAGAATTTCCAATGATTCCGAAACGCTGTTTAACTTGTTGTACGTTCATAACTAGCGGTTTAGCATTTAGAAACGATTTCTCCCATTAAGGTTGCTGAGGTACATTCGTCGAAGCGTACCATCACATATTGTCCTTTTTCACAATCTAATTTCGGGAAAATAACCATTGAATTTCTTCCAGTTCTTCCACACAAATGCTCGTCAGAACGTTTCGATTTCCCTTCAATCAATACTTTTTGAACGGTACCAATTTGACGTTTGTTCGATGCCAATGAAGAAGCCAATTGTTTCTCGATGATTTGATCCAATCTTTTTCCTTTCACATTTTCGGGAACGTCGTCAGCGAAACGTCTTTCTGCCAATGTTTTTGGGCGCTCCGAATATTTGAACATATAAGCAAAATCATATTGAACGCTGTCCATTAAACTTAACGTTTCCGCGTGTTCAGCATCTGTTTCACCACAAAATCCAGTGATAATATCCGTAGAAATCGCACAATCAGGAATGATTCGTTTGATTGAAGAAATGCGTTCCAAGTACCATTCTCTGGAATAACCACGGTTCATACGATATAAAACGTCGGTATTCCCAGACTGAACAGGCAAATGAATATAAGGACAAATATTTTCGTATTTCGCCATAATTTCTAATACATCATCAGTCATATCTTTTGGATGCGAAGTACTGAATCGTACACGTAAATCTGGTGAAACCAAAGCCACCATTTCCATCAATTGCGCAAAATTTGTTGTTGGTTGTGAAGAATCTTTAATTTCACCTTTCGAACTAATATTCCAGCGGTAACTGTCCACATTTTGACCTAAAAGCGTCACTTCTCGGTATCCTTTTTCAAACAAATCGCGGCATTCATCTACGATGGTGTATGGATCTCTCGAACGCTCTCTTCCACGTGTGAAGGGAACTACACAAAACGAGCACATATTATCGCAACCACGCATAATCGTTACAAAAGCAGAAATTCCACCTTGATCTAAACGAACTGGCGAAATATCAGCATACGTTTCGTCGCGTGAAAGCAACACATTTACCGCTTTTTGTCCTGTTCCAACTTCTTCAATTAAGTTTGGTAAATCGCGGTAAGCATCAGGACCAGCAACTAAATCCACCAATTTTTCTTCTTCAAGTAGATTTTTCTTCAAACGCTCAGCCATACAACCCAAAATTCCAACAACTAATTCGGGATTATCTTCTTTTTTCTTTTTAAATTCTGTCAAGCGATTGCGAACACGTGTTTCTGCATTTTCACGAATCGAACATGTATTTATCAGTACAACATCCGCTTCATCGACATTACGGGTAGTAGCATAACCGTCGTTTTTCATTATCGAGGCAACTACTTCACTGTCAGAGAAATTCATTTGACAACCGTAGCTTTCGATAAATAATTTCTTTTTTCCTGTTGTATCTTCTGAACCGTTTAGCATTGTAGCTTCACCTTGCATGGATTCATCGATTACTTTATTTTCGTGGGACATAGTTGTTCTTCTTTTGGTCGGCAAAAATAAGAATTAATCAAAGACTGACAAAATGACCGTTTGAATAAAGAATTTAACTCAACTTGCAGCTAGCTTCCGTCTGTTCCTTATAAATACTTGATTTCATTTTTAAAAAGTTTAGATTTGTGTACTATAGATTTTCGATTTTTTAAAGGGTACTTTTTTTAATTGAGGGCGTTATAAATTTCTTTTACCTTTTCATTTGGTCCCGTTACATCTTATCACAAAAATCATTTGATCATCCTTATTCTGACCAGTAGTTATTAGAATTTTTTGCGTATTTTTTCGCGAATGATTACTTACCAACTATGGTTAGTTTTTTGTTGTTTCCGTTGATGACTGTTTTTATTTACTAGCAATATCCAAGTATTTTTAAATGTAAGTGTGCCATTGTTGCATCGTCTATTTTCTTGTTTCAAAATGCTTGCTGTTTGATTTAACCGATTTTGTAAAATGAAGCGAATTGTATTTAAAGTCTCGATTTCATAATCGACAAATCCAAAGTTTAAAAGGTTCTATGTCAAACACGGTTATATTCGTTACAATAACACTCAACTAAACGAAAGTAACTTACTACTCTGTTGGTTGATTTTTACATAATGAAAATTTGAAATATTTCTGGCAAAATTAGCTTTCTCTAAGGTTAAGTCAACACACTCTGTGTACTACAAACCAAATCCCCAATGAGAACACTAAGATGTAGAGAGAAAAACAATATTTTTTTAAAGAAAAAACAACCTTTATTTTATATAACAGTCGTAATTTTTAACATTTTGGCTGGCAAGTTAGGTTAATCTTTAAATAGTTTTGCAACTGTCTTTTGTTGTAGTTTTTTTTGATTGTCGCTAATCCGAGAAGCTTAGAATATCTTCTGAAAAGTTCGAACTTGGGCCTAAAGTGGTCATTAAATGAATCCCGAATTGATAAGTTGGGATTTTTAATTTTTAAATGTTTTCAAAATGCATTTCGAAAAATTATTGTAAATAATAAAAAAAGAACAACCTTTATGTTAAAATTCAACAGGTCGTAAAGCAGCTATTACAAATACAAACAATTTGACATTTGTATTCATACCTTTTTACTATTCAAAATTCCATCCTATTCACTGAAAATCGGTTATATTTACAGCAAAATTCTTTTCAAATAATACATTAATAAACAAATCAAAGATATGGCATTCGAACAAAAAATGGAAGTAATTGAGTCAATTGAACAACACGTTGGAAATTTCATCGATGAAAAAATGAAAACACCAGAAACGAGTTGGCAACCAACAGACTTTATTCCAAACGCTGCAGATGCTGATTTTGCTGATCAAGTGCTTGCGCTTCAGGAAGGAATCGCACAGGTTCCAGACACTGTAATGATTTCTTTGGTAGGGAATATGATAACAGAAGAGGCTCTTCCTAGCTATCAAACTTATTTCAATTTATTGAAAGGAATAAACGAAGATCGTACAGTGGCGAGTCCAAATGCTTGGGTACGTTGGTCGCGACTGTGGACAGCAGAAGAAAATCGTCATGGTGATCTATTGAATAAATATTTATACCTAAGTGGCCGTATTGACATGCGTGAAGTAGAGATTACAATTCAACGCTTGCTTTATAATGGTATTGAACTTCAAACAGAAGCCGATCCATACAATGGATTGATTTATACTTCATTTCAAGAACGCGCTACGAAAATATCACATGTAAATACTGGCAAAATAGCCTTAAAGTCTGGGGATAAACTCCTTGGGAAAATATGTAACACTATTGCTGGTGAAGAAGCTATGCACGAAAAAGCATATAAGTTTTTTATGAGCAAAGTGTTTGAATCCGATCCAAACGGAGGACTTGCAGCATTTGTTCAAATGATGAAAAAGAAAATCGTCATGCCAGCATCACTAATGGATTTTGGAACCGACAAAAAGCAGTATGTGAATTATGCGTCAATAACACAAAAAATTGGCGTTTATACAAGTCATGACTATGCGAACATCATTGATCATTTGGTAAAATTTTGGGGAATAGATAAACTGAAAGGACTAAGTAGCGAAGGAAATAAAGCACAAGATTTTTTATCCTCATTATCAGAGCGTTATTTCAAACTAGCAGAACGACTTCAAGAAACGACTGAAGTACAATTGATTTGGTTGAATAAGTTAAAATACTCGATTTAACCGAAAAAAACCATTAAATCACGCAATTTCAAGTACAATTGGCTCTTTGAAATTAGGATAATCAGTGTACCCTTGTTCGTCTGCTGAGTAGAAAAATTCGGTTTTCAGATTTTGAGACAATTCTTGATTGTGTTCCAAACGTCCAACCAAATCTGGATTATTGATAAACAAACGACCGAAACCGATTAGATCACAGATTCCATTTTCAAGATCAGATTCAGCACTTTCTTTATCGTATCCACCACAAATAATCAAGGTGTTTTTAAAATTGGAGCGAATCATTTGTTTTACCTCAATTGGAACAATGGGAGCGCCCATTGATGAATGATCTACCAAGTGAATGTATGCGATTCCAATTTTGTTGAGTTCTTTTGATAAATAATAATATGTTTCATCGATTTCAGGATAATTTGGCATATCGCCAGCAACTCCGTAAGGTGACAATCGAATTCCCGTTTTCTCTTTCCCAATCGCATTAGCAACTGCTGTAACTACTTCAAGCACAAAAAGGCAACGGTTTTCAATCGAACCATCGTAATTGTCGTTCCGAACATTTGTAATTGGCGATAAAAATTCCTCCAATAAATAACCATTTGCTCCATGTAATTCTACCCCGTCAAACCCCGCTTCAATTGCGTTTTTCGCAGCAGTAACATACTCAGCTTTTGTTAATTCAATGTCTTCCACTGACATTGCTTTTGGTATAGAGTAATCTTTTAATCCTTTGGCGTCCGTCCAAATTTGACCAGAAGCTTTCACGGCAGATGGCGCTTCAACTTCAGCTCCTTTTGGCATATTAAGAATGTGACTAATTCTACCGGTGTGCATTAGTTGAACTACTATTTTTCCTCCAACATCATGCACGGCTTTAGTGGTTTTTTTCCACCCTATAATTTGCGCTTTGTTAAAAATACCCGGAATTCTCGCGTATCCAAGACCATTCGATGACGGTGAAGTTCCTTCTGTAATAATCAATCCAGCAGTTGATCGTTGTTTATAATAGGTTGCCATTAAGTCATTTGCTACATTTCCAATTGCGCGACACCGGGTCAACGGAGCCATCACAATATGGTTTCTAAGTTCCAATAAACCAAGATTTGTTGGACTAAATAATTTGTAAGTCTTCATAATATTGTTTTTAATTTCTTAGCGAATAGAAATAAATCTCAGGAGCAAAGGTGTGTGCAAATACTACTTAAAAATTTATATATTTAATAGAAAGAGTTTTGATTTTCTCATATACAAGTATTCGATTATGCATAAACAAACAAAATTCTAATCTTTATTACATGAAAAACTATGTTTGAAGTAATATTTTATTTTGTATCCATTTTGCTTGATACTTTGATACATTTCAACAGACTCTATGTGATTACTAGTCAAAAATTAATCAAATTTACCTCAGATAATTAATGCTCTGAGTTTCTGTTTTTTCGACAATGTGTGTGCAAATCTTAGTCTTATAAGTAATAATAGCTCGTTGTTAACCATTTAACTTCTTTCTGAAACTAAATTATTTTAATCCATTAGTTTAAAGAAGAAAAATTTTAAAATCATTAGTTTGATTGCGGTAGCCAAACCCAAGTATTTCAAAGCTTCTTAGGTTAGTTGATAATTGTTTCTTGTAAAGTTCTATTTTATGGTTTTAAGCGCTTTACTACAGTAATATAAATCGAAGCAAACCTCGATAGCTTTATTCTTTAGATTAAATTTTCTTTGGTGTCACTTCCTTTAATAAGTGGTTTTCCTTGCAATGCTTGAATGAGGGTGAGTAGCGCCAAAAGACCGTAGAGCAGCGAAAGTGCAAGGGTCAATTTTGTGTTTTTAAAAACGTAGAACGATAAAACGGGTAAGACTTGAAGTGCGTGCATGCCGATAAAATGTGCAACGCGCAAATCGCCAACGGTCTTGCTCCAACCAATGATGAACCACGAGGAATTGTCGTTTAATGCGCCCACGCTGTGATTGAGTCGTGAACCCATTGCAAATCCTTCAAAAGAGAAAATCACGAACAGGATAATCCCGAAGCGAATGGCCCACAGGTAATAACTGGGTAAATCTGGAAATGTATTGGTGAAAAACAAGAGTCCAACATAGGCGGTGTAAATGGTTACGGCCGAGGCTGCTAATGCCATCATGGAATACAAAGCGGCATAAACGGGTGTGCTTAAATTGTAGTGCGAAAGTTGTCCTTTGCTTGCTTGAAGGGCAATGTAAACGATCTCAAATCCCAACAAAATAATGACCGCCCAATTGAATAGTTTGATATTGAAATTGGGTAAATAGTAGCAATACCAAGCCATCGCCCAGGCAAACAAAAAGGTGGAAAAAGCGAATTTAAAGGGTTTGAACCAAGCATTTACGTTGTAAACTTGGGTGGTGGTCACTTTTGTGAGGAGTAAAAATACGAGTGATAAAATCAAGCAGATTAAACCGTAATAGAAGAGGGTTTCGTTTCGGTGTTTGAGGTGGTGGAGGAAGTCGATCATTTGTTGAGAGTAGTAGAGGTTTTAACAAAGGTTTTATGCTTTTTGTTTAGAAATAGGATTTTGATTCTTGGATTAGTGAGTTAGAGGTTAGATTTCTTGCTGCGAACTAAATTCATGACCCAAAATAAAATCCTTTGTTGAGCTAATGTTTTATTTGCCATTCTTTTTCCTTGATGAAAAAGAATCAAAAAATCAAGGCTCTGAATTTCTCTTTGTTTGCAAATTATAATTCAGTAATAGATTTTGGTTCGTTGCAAACAATTTTAACTCCTTTCTGAAACTGAAATTTTTTAGAATGTTCTTGCAGAAATTCTAAAAATTAACAGTTTCAGTTCAGTAGCTAAAACCGAGAAATTCAAGGCCGGTTGGGTTCAGTGACGTTTCTAAAATAGATCTTGCTTCGAGTTGAGATTTATTTTGAGGGTTGGATGTTTAACTGATGCTATCGCTTTAAACAGCAAATGTTTGATGCTTTTTATTTAGAAATATACTAAAGCAAAAAGGTGCAACTTGATATATATTCAACTCAAATAATTAAAAAAGAGAATTTTGCCTTTCTTTTTGCATGATCAAAAAGAAACAAAAAATCTAGGCTCTGAATTTCTTTTTGCATGATCAAAAAGAAACAAAAAATCTAGGCTCTGAATTTCTTTTTTCCGCCGCGGCGGATGCAAATATTTGGTCTATAAATATTTACAACTCGTGGCGAACAATTTTAACTCCTTTCTGAAATTGGATTTTAGCGGATGTTTTTACAAAAATCCTTAAAATTCACCAATTTCAGTTCAGTAGTTAAAACCTAGAAATTCAAGGCCGATTAGGTTCGGTGACGTTTTTTAAATAGATCTTGGTTCGATATGTAATCTTGATTTTCAACAATAAAGTATTTTGTTAGTGCGAATACAAATAATATAAAAAACTAATACTCGTTTAAGGTCGCTATTTTTTGAGTTGACTGATACTGAGTTACGTTTTTCTGAAGAAAAGATTTAATTTTCTTTCGTTCTGGATGTAATTTTAAGAGAAGAACACCTAAATAGATAACATCTTGAATTTCAGCTTGAATTAATACTTTTTCAGCATCCTCATTATGTTTTTGAGTCCATTGAGCAAAACTCTTTTGGCGTTTAAAAGCTTTTAGATCAGAGTTTTCACAAATGTATTGAATGATTGCATCAGGATTTTTAATGAAAAATTCATTTAAAATCTTTCCAATTGTCAGCCCTATACATGGATCGAATTTAATAGACTTATTTTCTTGGTTTTCACAGACAAATGAAAAAGAATAAACCTTACTTTTTACTTCCAAATCTGCAATTGAATAATTATTATACAAAAAGAAAAAACACTTATATTTTAATTTGTGTTTTGTTGTAAAAGTAAGGAAAGATTTTCCTTTATAAACCCTATAGGGGCATAACAACTTCGAGTCCATAATCTTTCGCAACTCTTTTTAAGTCTTCACCGTTTTGAACTCTCGCTTTAATTTGCTTTTTATCAACAAGCGCTTTAACCATTATTTGAACCATGGTTGTTGACGTTGCTTTTTTGTTTGTTTTTTGCGATTTCACAATACAAAAGTACAAACTTTTATTGATGAAAAAAACTACTCCAAAATTACCAATTTCAGTGCAGAAGCTAAAACCAAGAAATTCAAGGCCGGTTGGGTTCGGTGTCGATTCTTAAATAGATTTTACTTCGAGTTAAAATTGATTTTGAAGGGTTGGATGTTTAACTGGTGCTATCGCTTTAACCAGTAAATGTTTGATGTCTTATCTTGAAAAAGCGTTACATAAATTTATAACCTTGATATGTATTGAGTTATGACTCCTCTTTCGAGTCTATTGAATTTGTATAACCTTTTAATGTCCAGGAAATTAAAATGAAAGCCAACAACGCGATGAGTGTAGCAACGAAGAATGGTGTTCCGAGTCCAATGTTGGAATGAACTACGCTCGATTTGAAGTTGTAATAGAACCACATGAATAGTGGAGGACCGATAATCTCTGCCAAACTCATTAAACTGGTGAAAATCCCTTGAAGTTCTCCTTGTTCGTTACTTTGAACTTGTCCAGAAATAATAGAGCGAATGGCAGGATCAACAATTCCAGTAAATGCGTACGGTAGAATGATGGCATACATCATCCATCCTTGGTAAATTAGTCCCATTCCCATTAAAACAAAAATTGATAGGAATAATCCCAATTTTGCTGCGTTTTTCTGACCTAATTTCGCCACGATTTTTCCTGTGAGCCCTCCTTGTACTATACCAAAACAAACTCCTACGACCGCAAGGGAAATACCCACTTCTTTGGTTGTCCAGCCGAATTTCTCCATTGAATAAAAATTCCATGTTGAATGTACACACATAGTTGTTAAAATGGTCAAGAATGAAACTAGGAATAAATACTTTAACTTCTTGAAGCGTTTGATTTGTTGAAGTGCACCAAAAGGATTAGAGCGTTTCCATTCGAATGCACGGCGGTTTTCAACGGGTAAAGATTCCTTCAAAACGATAAATCCATAGATAAAATTTGCCATGGAAAAGAACGCTGCTACTAAGAATGGAGTGCGAGCACCGAAGTCCGAAAGGAGTCCACCGATGGCTGGACCAATTACAAATCCAATTCCAAAGGCAGCACCAATCATCCCAAAATTCTTAGCTCGTTTATCTGGTGTGGATATATCTGCAATGTAAGCTGAAGCAGACGTGAAACTCGCACCAAATATTCCAGAGACTGCACGTCCAATAACCAACCACCATAAATCTGGCGCGAAATACATAACGAGGTAATCCAAACTCATACCTAGCACAGATATCAACAAAATAGGTCGACGTCCGAAGCGGTCACTTAAATTCCCAATCAATGGCGAAAAGATGAATTGCATAAATGCGTATGCACCCATTACCCAACCAAAATACTGGGAAGCTTGACTTAGAGGAACAGCAGCCGTTTCAGAAATCAAGGTCGGAAAGGATGGAATGATGATACCTAAACCTATGGAGTCTAAGCAAATGGTAACTAAAATAAAAATTAATGCCGAATTCGGATTAATGACAGTCATGCGCAAGGGATATTTTGTTTAGGTGACAAAGTTAAAAAACTAGCGGAGAATGCTAGATTAAGGAATTGTAAAACCTTTTAAACGTATTAATCTTGATCCATTAGTAATCTAGATAGATAAAGTTGTTGTTCTAAATTCAGTAAATCATGGTATGTAAACTTATTGAATGGTATATTGAGGTCAGCATGTTTCTCAATTGCTGTTTTACTTTGCTTGTAAACATTGGCACCACCCAATCTTCCTAAGGTTAAAAGTTTTTGAATTGTAGTCCCCCAAAATTCTGCGATAGTAAATTCATCAGGAGTTTTGTTTAATAGGTAATTCTTTAATTCTACACCATTAACACATGTTGGATTCATTACACAGAACTTGTCAAGCTTTTTCCTGTAAGTCTCCTCAACTCTGAAAAGTTCCTTATTTACAGAAGATGATTCTTTAATGATACAATTTACACTATCAAACTCACACTCCTTAACTGAAATGCCTGTACTGATCTTAACAGGTTTTGAGTTCATGACTACTTGAAAAACTAATGGATAAGTACTATCCTTTTTCTGTCTGCGCTTGTCTAAAACTAAGCTTAATGTTGCCATAAGTTACAATATTATGGCATCTAAAATTTGCAAGTAAATTTGCAAGCAAACAGCTTTTTTAGGTCAATTTCAGTGGAATTATAGCTGTTTTGGAGTGTCTCATAACAAAACTATAATCCAAGAAAAAACCCAGTAAAGACTTAACTATACTGGGTTTTTGATGCTCCCCCTTCAGGACTTGAACCTGAGACCCTCTGATTAACAGTCAGATGCTCTAACCAACTGAGCTAAGGAGGAATTTTTTTTTATAAATTCGAGTGCAAATATAATTTAAATAATTCTTAATCTGCAAGAATTTTTATAAAAAAAATAAACTTTTATTTAACTATTTGTTAATCAACTAAAATCACTTTCTTCTAGTGAAAAATCATCTAAAGAAACTTCAAAGTTAGACTCATCGGTAAGCATTTCCGTTGGAATATTATCCTCTTTTGTTACAGGTCGAAGAATATTTGTCCGTGCAATATTCATTCTAATTTCTGTCCTTATGAATCCATCTTCTTGTTGAAATGCTTTTGCGAAAGGTGTTCCAATAACCTCAACAAGGGTTCCTCTATTTAGGAAGTCGACAATACGCATGTTTGCGCCTTCTTTTTTCCAAATAGTACAACTTACCCACGTCGTTTTGGTTTTCAGTTCTCCTGTACGTTTATCCTTCCAGTTTTTATTGTGAGCTACAGGGAAATTGATAGCAAGAATACCTCTATCCATTAATTTAACGACAGCATCTTTCCCAATATTTCCGATTAGGCGTGTTTCAAAAATCGTAGCCATTATTGGTATTAATTAAACAAATTAAATAAAGAAACTAATAGTAGTAGGTGCATTTACTTAATGTTGGTGTCCGTGTTCACCATGTACATGTCCATGTGCTAATTCATCTTCTGTAGCTTCTCTGATGTCTAAAATTTCACCTTGAAAATGTAAATCAGTTCCAGCTAATGGATGGTTGAAATCCATTTTTACGTTTTCCGAGTCTACTTCCATTATTTTACCATGCATATTATTTCCTTCGCTGTCGCTCATTGGAATCATCGCACCTATTTGAAACATATCATTGTCAAAGTTTCCGTTGTCATCGTGAAAAACGTTACTAGGAATCATTGCAATATGCTCTGGATCATGATCTCCGTATGCGTTAGATGCTAAAATATGAAAATCGAATGAATCGCCTGTTTTTTTACCTGCTAAATTATCTTCGAACTCAGGAATTAACCCACCAACTCCATATAAAAACACTAATGGATTTTGTTCGTTAGTTTCTTCAATTTTTTCTCCTGATTGGTGATTTGAAAGTTTGTACTTTAAGGAAACGACCTTGTTTGATGTGATTTGCATAAATTTGATTAAATAATTATACGTCAAAAATAGGTAATTACTAATTTGACTTTTAAAAATAAATTAAGGAAAATCCCTATTTGATTAAACTTTTAACGAAATTCGGGGTTGCGAAACTTCCAACGTGCACTTCATCATTGTAATATCTCAATCCTTTTGCGTCTACAAATTCTTGAATTTTTTCACTATTTGAGATTTTCTTTGGATTTAAATCTCCTTTAATTCCATATTGAAAACTCCACATTCCTGTTGGATAGGTTGGTACAAAGAATAAAGAAACCGGGGCTTTCGTTTTACCGAAAATTCCTTGAAGCGTAAAGTTTAATTCAGTAAAAGCTTTTTCGTTGAATTTTGGTGATTCACCTTGAGCCACTAAAATACCTGTATCTTTCAATGAATTGTAGCAATTAGTGTAGAATTCAACAGAGAACAATCCTTCCGCTGGACCGACAGGATCCGAACCATCTACGATAATTAAGTCATAAGAATTTGCTTTAGCATTTTTTAAGAAAGCAATTCCATCATCAACAATTAATTCCAATTTAGGATTGTCAAAAGCTGCAGCAATTCCAGGTAAAAATTCTTTACATGAATCAATAACAGCTCCATCAATTTCAACCATTGTTACTTTTTCAACCCCATCGTGGCGTAAAATCTCTCTTACCGTTCCACCATCACCTCCACCAATTACTAAAATATTTTTTGCATTTTCTAAAGTAAACATTGCAGGATGTGAAATCATCTCATGGTAATGAAACTCGTCTTGTTCAGTTGTCATAACCATATCGTCCAATGCTAACATTTTACCATATTTATATGATTCTAAAATTCGAACGCGTTGGAAGGGAGATTGAACATCGTAAAATACTTCACCTGTAAAACGCAAAGACAAAGCTTGGTCGTCATCTTTATCTGTGAACCAAACGTTTCTCGTATAGAATTCTGGATTTCTCCATTCAGCTGCCTTTTGACGCATAGTAGAAATATCAAAATTATTTCTTGTCAATAAGTTAACTGAACCTCTTTTCATTTCTATTGCAGAGTAAGACTTCGCTCCAAAACATTCCTTTAAGAAATCGAAAGAAATCCATGCGTCCATTTCACCACAAGTAAACAAATCTACAGCGGCATAACCATATTCTGGCCAAGTATGAATGGCTAAATGACTTTCTTGAATAACAACAACTCCCGAAACTCCATAAGGTGAAAAGTGGTGAAAAGTTGAATTAATAACTGTTGCGCCTGCTTTTTGAGCGGCACCAACCATATCACGTTCAATTGCTGCAACATCATTCATAATGTGGGGCTCACAATTCATAAATTCTACCAAAATGTGGTTTCCTAAAGCTGTACTCATTCTATTCTATTTTTTAGTGGGGCAAAAGTACGACTTTAGATGAAAGTTATTATGTATTTAACCAAATTTAATATGACGCATTAATTTGATGTTTCTTTTAACTTTATCTTCGCCGATAATCAACTGTGTTAAGTTGGTTAACTTTTAAAATAGCTATTTTTGCTCACTGAATTTAAATATGAATAATATATTATCTACTAATCCAAGTCTTCTAATTGTCTTTGCCGTTTTAATAACCTTTATGCTAATTTTAGATTTAGGTGTGCTAAACAAAAAAAGTCACGTTGTTTCTAATAAAGAAGCAACAACTTGGACCATTGTTTGGATTTCTCTTTCAATGCTGTTCAGTGGTTTGGTTTATTGGCAAGCTGGTTTTGAAAAATTTGCTCAGTTTCAATCTGCTTATTGGATAGAGAAAGCACTTTCCGTTGATAATTTATTTGTGTTTATTCTTGTTTTCGGCTTCTTTAAGTTAGAAGGTAAATTACAACATAAGGTTTTGATTTGGGGAATTATTGGAGCTTTGATTTTTAGAGCGATTTTTATATTCTCGGGAGTCGAGTTAATAAATATGACTTATTTGCCCGCTTTTGATTTCATGGGAATGCATTTCAATTTAAGTAATGTTGGTGCTGAACATACCGATTTTTCTACTAAATCTTTTTTTAGACCTAATATTATATTAACACTGTTTGGCTTTTTCCTTGTTTATGCTGGAATAAAATCAGCGCTAGCAGGGGAGGAGGACGAAGAACAAGACTATAATAAAGGATTAGGTGCAAAAATAATTCGAAAAATTATACCTGTTTCAAGAAATTATCATGGTGATAAATTCTTTATTAGGCGTGGGACAAAGCGATTCGCAACAAGGTTACTTTTGGTAATGGTTGTAATTGAGTCGACTGATTTAATTTTTGCTGTTGATTCAATCCCTGCGATTTTTGCAATAGCACCTGATGATCCTTTTATCCTTTATACCTCCAATATTTTTGCAATTTTAGGTTTAAGATCCATGTATTTCTTGTTAGCAAATTCAATTGATTTATTTTCTAAATTGAAATATGGTTTAGCATTTATCTTAACCTTCATTGGTGTTAAAATGTTAATTGCTCCTTTTTATCATTTTTCATCTTCCATATCGCTTTTAATAGTTCTTGGTGTGCTTGTTTTATCAATAATTTGGTCTGTTTTAGCCAAAGAGAAAAAGTAATCGGCTTTTTTAAAGTAATTTTTTTACATCTTATTATTCTTTGAAACTTCTCATTTTCAAATAGTCAGAATCAATTCTCGAGTTTTCAAAACTTCTACTTCAAAAAATATTTCCCTTTTTTTCAGTGGAAGACTTGCCAGTATTCAAAGTATTACTACTTTTGTCGCGGAGAGTTGGCAGAGTGGTCGATTGCGGCAGTCTTGAAAACTGTTGAACTGCGAGGTTCCGGGGGTTCGAATCCCTCACTCTCCGCTGAAAAGATTTCAAAAGAAACCAAAACCCCGTAAAACGCTTGATTTTACGGGGTTTTTTGTTTTTTGACAAACCAAAAGAAATCAAAAAACATCATCGTCAAAAGCGTATAAAGGTGCGTCGCGGCACTTTCAATTTTGCGACGCACCTAAAACCGCTGAAACGCCCGTCCATCAAGCAGTTCAAAGAATGAACATCTTGTTTTGCATAGTAGGTTGATCTAATTTTACTAACTTAAAATTGCGCAAATGCAAAAGAATTTTAGCCTGCTTTTCTTCGGGAAAAGAAAAAGATCAAATCCGGATGAAGTATTCATCTTCGTTCGAATCACAGTGGATGGAGTAAGAACAGAATTTTCAACAGGGCGTGACTGCCCCACAGCCCATTGGAATACAAAAGCCTCCAAGCGTATCGGAAACTCAAACGACGTCAAAGCATTCAATATGTACCTTGACACCATTCGAGTCAATGTGTACGAAGCTCATCGACAACTCATGATTAACAATGAGACCATCACGGCAGAGACCTTGCGAAACAAAGTACAAGGAAAAAACGACCGACCTCGCATGCTCATGGAAATCTTCCGAGAACACAACGACCGAATGCAACAACTCATTAACGACGAATTTTCACCCGCAACACTCGAACGATACAAAACATCCTATTCACACACCTTGGAATTCATGCAGTACCAGTACAAAATTTCCGACATCGACATCAAGAACATCGATTATGCATTTATCTGCGATTACGAATTCTACCTGCGCACCGTTCGGAAATGCAACAACAATACTGCGGTGAAATACCTCAAAAACTTCAACAAGATTATCCGAATATGTTTGAAGAACGGTTGGCTGGACAGAAGTCCGTTTGTCAATTACACTGCCAAGGTCAAAGAAGTCAACCGCGTGTACCTCACAGAAGCCGAAATCAACACGATGATGGAAAAGCAATTCAGCACCGAGCGCTTGAACCGCATCAAAGACATTTTCCTTTTCAGTTGTTACACAGGCTTGGCGTATGCCGATGTGGCCGCATTGCGAAAGTCAGATATCAATTACGTCATGAGTGGCGAGAAATGGATATTGACCAAGCGACAAAAAACCAATTCCATTTGCAACATTCCCTTGTTGCCTCCTGCAGAATACATCATCAGCAAATACGAAAACGACCCTGTTTGCCTCAATACTGGAAAACTACTTCCCGTTGCGAGCAACCAGAAAACCAATGCGTATCTGAAAGAGATTGCGGCCATTTGCGGAATTTATAAAGAACTCACTTTCCACATAGCACGTCATACCTTTGCCACCACCGTTACACTCACCAATGGCGTTTCCATTGAAAGCGTTAGCAAAATGCTTGGACACAAAAACCTCCGAACAACTCAACACTACGCAAAGATCATTGACAAAAAAGTGGGCGACGACATGAAACAATTAGCCTCCAAATTCAAAGAACTGGCTACAGCTTCTTCTTTTTAACATTGAAAGAGATAAATACGAGCCTGCGAAAGTGGGCTCGTTATTTTACCTCAGAAATTTAATTATCGTAAGTCTCTACTATTTTAATCTCCATTCCGAATTTATCTTCGGGAATCGCACAAACATTACCGGTGAGGTTTTGTCCCTTTTCAAAATCGGATTTGGAAGCAATTTCTTTCAAATTATCACTAAACATTATTTGAAAACGAAATGTTCAATTTAGCAACGAACCAACCATTTTGCCAGACTGCTTTTGGTTTCTGGCTTTTTTTATTCAGCGTAATCGTTTTCAAAATTATTCTTTATTGTTTCTTTATATTCCGTGTAATTGAAAAGGTTTATCAACCATTTCCAACCGTTTGAAATCTTGTCTTTTTTGTATAGATAACGGCTTCCTAAAATGTCAATAGTTGCAAACAATAGATAAATAATAATTATAAATAACTGCCAATTTTGAAATTGTAAAAACCACTCTTTTAATTCCTTACTTAGCCCTATAAAAAAAGGAACTGCAATTAATACAAACTTAAATTCAAATAACAAATGCAACTTTTAGATTTGATGGGATGATAAACTTCAAAACAGGAGAGAAATCAGAAGATTCCTCTCTCTGTTTCTGGAAAGGTTATTAAATTACCCCGTTAAATCGCCAAAAATAAAGTTGTAATGTCACA
>CALPMC020000071.1 GCA_943324565.2 Chitinophaga pinensis
GGTGCTGGTGCATTGATTTTAGAGGAATACGAGCACGCAATCAAACGTGGGGCAACTATTCTTGGAGAAATTGTTGGTGGTGGAATGGCCGCTGATGCTTATCATTTGACGGGTACACACCCTGAAGGAGCTGGTGCTGTTTTAGGAATGAACGAAGCCTTACGCGAGGCTGGAATTTCGGCAGATCAAATCGATTATGTGAATATGCACGCAACCTCCACACCACAAGGTGATATTTCGGAATTGATTGCGGCAAGAACAGTTTTTGGAACTAATTCTAAAGTATCCATTTCAGCAACTAAATCGATGACTGGTCACTTGTTAGGTGCTGCAGGAGCTATTGAAGCAATTGCTTGTGTGAAAGCCTTACAAACGGGATTAGTTCCTCCAACTATTAATACAGAAACTATCGAGCCTGAATTTGCTGAATTATTTGACTTTCCACTCGGAAAAGCAAGCACAAAAGAAGTGAATTATGCAATGAGCAATACCTTTGGTTTTGGAGGTCATATTGCTTCGGTTATAATGAAGAAGTTTTAGTTTAAAAAATATCTTAAACTTATTTCACTTCCAAAGTACTTGACTTTAGTAATCCAGCATCGATATCAATATCAATTCTACCAAGATTTATTCCTGCCCAACCAACTTGGTTGATTACCACTTGTTGTTTATTTCTATTTTCTAAAACGGTAGGTTTCTCTAAAAATGTATGCGTATGACCACCTAAAATCAAGTGAATGTTCGCGGTGTTTTTGGCTAGAACTAAATCCGACATTCTTGTTTTATCTTCATAATCATATCCTAAATGCGACAAACAAATAATCAATTTACAACCTAAATCGGTGAGTAATTGCGCCATAGAATTTGCTGTTTCAATTGGGTCATTGTAAACCGTTCCACCAAATTTATCTTTTGGCACCAAGCCATTCAACTCCACTCCTATTCCAAAAACACCAATTTTTATTCCTCCTTTTTTGAAAATATGATACAACTCTGTTTCATTCACTAAAACTGTTTTTGAGAAGTTATAATTTGAGCAAACAAAAGGGAAATTAGCGTGCTTTTTGGCATTCAAAAAACCATCTAATCCAATATCAAAATCGTGATTTCCCATCGTTGCTGCGTCGTATCCCATTTTCGACATCAGTTTCATTTCCAATTCTCCATTGAATGTATTGAAGTAAGGAGTTCCCTGAAAAATATCTCCAGAATCGAGCAACAAAACGTGCTCATTTTCACTTCTGATTTTCTGTATCAAGGTATAGCGTTTTGCAACACCGCCCATTCCTGGAAATTTCGGATGATTAGCTGGAAAAGACTCGATGTTAGAATGTGTATCGTTGGTGTGTAGGATAACAATTCTCTTGCTTTTTGATGAACTAGAAAGTGTTGCAGAAATCAAAGAATTTGAAATTAGCATTCCACCAGTTCCGAGAGTTAAGTTTTTTAAGAATTTTCTGCGTTTCATTTTTTTGGGACTTTAGGACGTTAGGATATTAAGACATGAAGACTTTGAGATATGTAGACTTTAGGACCTAATCGCAAAAACTGTTTTTTACTTCCCAAAGATATTGACTTAAATATAATTAGTGATATGTGAAGCATTAATTATTAAGACTGATTTTGATTTAAAATATAAATGGCAGTTCAAATAAGCTAAAATTTCAAGTACATTTTTTTTTCGATTATAATTAACTAAATTTGAGTTGAACGAAAACCCAAAATGAGTTTGAACGAGGTGATTACAACCAAACGAATTATGCAAAAATTGAAGAAAATAATTTTCATTTTATCATTTTTGACTATCAATTCAACTTTGTTTGACTAAGAAGTGAGTTGAACTTATAAACTAACCCTACAAGGGTAAAAAAATGATTTTAAAAGTGATATCATTTAGAAAAATCTTAAAGAAAAATTGCTAAATTGATTATCTTTAATTTAAGCAATAGTATACTAAATTTTCAGCTAAAAAATAAATTTAAAGTTCTCGGTTACTACAGCTAACACCAAAATTCTTCAATATATTTTAACCACAACCCAACCTTTTAAAGCTAATCAGGTCATTACATTGATGCGCACAAAATTTCAATCAACTATAAAACCAACAATTGTCAATTTGATGTGCTTTTTAATGATGCTTTGTACCATAAATGCGCATTCACAAAATAATACTATCGTTGAAAATAACATGCTCATTCAAGGACGTGTAATTGATGCGTCAACAAAAAATCCAGTTCAATTTGCTAAGGTTAAACTTTACAACAAAGATTCCCTTTTTGTTTCTGGATCTTCTACCGATTCAATTGGTAACTTCAAAATAAACACAAATGGATTAAAAAATTATTCCTTAAAATTTAGTTTACTGGGTTTTGAATCGAAAATTATAGGTGAAAATGAAATAGAGAAACTTCTATCAAAAGAAAAAAAATTAGAAATTGAATTATCAATAGCAAATAAAAAACTAGAAGAAGTCAATGTTTATGGTAGTTTCAGTTTAAAAATTGACGTCGATAAACAAATCTATAAGATTGACTCCAACTCCATAAGTATGAATGGAACAGCTGGAGATTTACTTCAAAATATTCCATCCGTATTCGTTAATGCAGAAGGTTCTGTTTCTTTGAGAGGAGGGAAAGTAAAAATTTACATCAATGGTAAACCCAGTGGACTTTTGGGTATCAGTAGGTCGCAAGTTTTGGATTATATTCCAGCCAGTTTGATTGAAAGCATTGAAGTTATAAATGACCCATCAGCTAATTACGATGCAGATGGAAATAGCGGAATCATAAATATTGTTTTAAAGTCGCAAACACAACAACGAATCTATGGAATGATTATCCTTGGGGCAGGCACAAATGATAGATACAATGGATCTGCTAACTTCACTTTTAACTCTAAAAAACTAAGCTTTTTTTGTTCTTACGACGCTAAAAGCACAAACATGTTAAGCTGGGAGACAAAAGACAGAGAAAGCACAATTACTGGAATAAGAAAACAAGTAAATCAGGATAGAAATCTTTTTAGTAAATCCCTTTCACAAAACATTAGAACCCGTTTTCAATATTCATTTAGTCCAAAAAGCAACATATCTTTCTCCTATTTACACTCCAATTTAAATGATGATGACGAAACAAAAATTAGATACAAACACTTGAATAACAACAATGATTTAACAAAATTATACAACAGAAAGATAAATGAAGTCGATAAAGACAAATCGAATAACTTTACTATAAATTTCGTCAAAAACTTCAAGAAATCACAGCATTTTTTGACTTCTGATTTCTACTTTTCAAAAACAAATGAATCAACACTTGGTGAAATTTTTCAAGAATACTACAACTTGGATTTCAGTCCTTCAACATCCGTTCCACCCATTCGAGCAAAAACTTCTAATCTGAGCAACGAAACAAATAGCGTTGGGCAAATTGATTACGCACAGCCTCTTCGAAAAAAAGCGAAGATTGAAATGGGCTTCAAAACGAGATACAGAAATACATCAGTTAGTTATCAACTTTATAAATTAAGTCCTTCGCAACTGTATTATCTTTTAGACACAACTATCTCCAATGATTTTAATTATCAATCAGTTATTAATGCTGCTTACTTTACTTACAGAAATAAATACAAAAGTTTTAGCTACAAATTTGGGTTGAGAAGCGAGCAAAGTAACATTCAATTTAAAATGGGGAATAGTTTAGAAAAAAGAAAATTCAACTACATCAATTTGTTTCCAAGTGCCTATTTTCTACAAGAATTCAAGAAAGACAATAAACTATCTTTGAGGTATAGCAGACGCATTGATAGACCAGCCTTTAGTGAAATCAATCCGTTGCAGCAATACAATGATCCATTTTTTCTGAACGAAGGAAATCCAGATCTTTTGCCTGAACTTACCAACTCATTCAATCTGTCACATACTAAGTCTTGGAAAAAAAATGCAATTACTTCCAGTGTGTATTACAGGTATTCAACAAGTTCAATTATGCGATTGATTGTCCTTGACACTTCTGGAGTAACGACAACAAATTATCAAAATATAAATAGCACTCAAAACATTGGTTCTGAAATTAATGCATTCTTCCAAGTGACAAAATGGTGGAGAGTCAGCGCCTCTTTTAATGTTTATAAATGTAAAATTGATGGAACAAACATAGGAGCTCAGTACAAATCAGACGCTATTTCATACGATGGAAAATTAAACACTAACTTTACTCTTTGGAAAAATTCACTTTTACAAATAAGCGGTAATTACCAATCACCAACTTATTCTCCATTAATTAAAAATTATGGGCAGTATTATTTTGATGCCTCTTTCAGGCAAGTATTATTCAACAAAAAAGTGATTCTTTCAGTTAGATGTTCTGACCTTTTATACACACAAAGAAGGAAATACGATTTAATTGGCGTAAATTTTTTAACAGCAAGTAATTCAACAAGACAATCAAGAATAATTTGGGTTGGAATTTCATACAGACCATTTGGGATTAATAAAAAGAAAGATCCGCTTGAGGAAGAGGAAGATGTTGAAGAGGATAAACAAAATAATGAGGAAGATAAAAACTAACTCTTTAATTAGTAAAAAAGGTGTCAAGCACAAATATTGATTTTGAAAAAATAATAAACGGTTGTTTGAAGCACGATGCTGCCTCACGTAAACAGTTGTATGAACTTTTTTCAAAAAAAATGTTCAGTATTTGTCAACGTTATTCAAAATCTAAAACAGATGCGGAGGACATTTTTCAAGATGCATTTTTGAAAGTTTACAAGAACATGCATCAAGTTAAAAGTCCGGTTCAATTGGCTGGATGGATCAGAACAATTTTTGTAAACACATCCATAGATTATTATAAGAAAGAGCTTAAAAACGCACCACTAGAATTATTAGAAGTTCATGAATTTCGCTCTTCTGAAAATTCAATTTATGACCAATTGACTTATGATGAATTTTTGTTATTAATCGATAAACTTCCTCTAAAAATGAGGATTGTTTTCAATTTATATTCTATTGAAGGCTACAGTCACCAAGAAATTGCAGAACAATTAGAAATTAACATTGGAACATCAAAATCAAATTTACACGACGCTAAAAAAAGGTTACAAGAATTAATAGCACATTCAACTAAGGAAAAGATCCAACTAACATCAACTAATATTCTCTAATATGAACGAAATGGAAAATGTAAACTCTGACAATTCAGAAAACGTTTTAAGAGAAAGATTCTCTGAAGCACCTACTCTCGATACTAATTTATGGGAAAATATTGAAAAAGCACTAATAGAAAGTGACAAAAGAAGAAGGTTTATTTTGTTCAGAAATTTAACTTTGGTTTTATTAGTTATTGGCTTTTCATTTTCATACTTATTCAACAAACTGAGTAATGACAGGAAATTCGCTAACATCAAAGAAAACGATAATGAAAATCTAACAAAGCTGAATGTTTCTAAAAACAGTAACAAGAATAGAACTAAAAAGACAAAAATTAAGTACCATCAAAGTAATAAATCAGCGAATGAATCGAGGAATCAAATTGCTTTAAAAACACAAATTGAGGTTCCAAAAATAGCTTATACTGAAAATTTATCTTCGACGCACGGTTCAAGAAATCAGAATCAAATAACAGCTGCAACTAATCTAAACGTTGAAAAAAATTCAAATTTAGATGCGTTCACTAAACAAGAATTAACTGGTTCAAAAACAAAAATCGAAATAAACACTAATGAATTTGAGAAAGTGCAAAGTGAATTTTCTGTGAATGAATCGAAATTGACATATAACGCTATCACTCCAAACAGTAATCTCGTTAATTCTAAAATTGAGAAAGTTGAAACGAGTAAAAATATAATATCAAACAACGAAGCAATTTCAACTCCAACAACTATTGAAGCTATTATTCAGAATAATAACCTTGTTAAATCGGAAATTCAGAAGGGAGAAACTGAAAAAAATCTTGCATTAAACAATGAAACTATTTCAACTTCTACAACGATTGAAAAAGATACAACAATTCAAAAGGATTCAACAATTGAAAACATTACCAATACTACACTAAAGAATGACAATCAACCCAAAGGAATCATTGCACAACCGTTCAAAAGATGGGAGGTTGGTGTTGCTATTACTCCAGCTTATAGTTTTCGTAATCTAACAACTAATAATTCGTTACCAACGCTTATAAATTCAAGTGAAAGAGGGACATTAAAAACAAATTTTGGATTCAATTTTGGCTATAATTTTAATAATCATTTCAAAATTTCAGGTGGAATTGCAACCTTAAATTATAATAGCGAATTTAATGTAGATGATCTTGTTGTTTATTGTGATACGGATGAAAACACGCTACAATTTGACACTGATTTTGGTTCAATCATTCAAAGTCAAGACGATTTTGAAGGTGAAGAACCCGATGAAAATGAGTTAAATGAAAATGAAGAAGAATATATTACCGTAAATGTTAAAGGAAGTCAAACCATTCAAATGATTCAATTTCCAATCATTGCAGCTTTAAAAACTAATGGCAAGAAAGTTAATTTCTTTATCGAGGGAGGTTTAACACTAAACTCTATAACAAAAAGTGAATTTGGTGTTAAGATAGAGGGCTATGAAGGGTTAACACGGACGAATCCTTTTAATTTAAATCAAATTACATCATCGCTAGTTGTTAACGGTGGAATAGAATACAAATTTTCAAATAGCTTTTCCATACAAATTAGTCCAACTTTCAGGTATTCTATAAATTCAATTTCCAGCTCATCAAGCTCGAAAATTCATCCGTATTGGTTAGGAACAAACATTGCTCTGACTTATAGATTCTGATTATTTTCAATCCTAACCCAACCTTTTTATTACAAAATACTCTTAAGATTATTAAACCTATTTATTTCAATATGAAAAGTAAACTTTTTGTTTTTTGTTCTTTGATTTCAAGCTCTCTAGTTCATGCGCAGTGGACGAATACTTATAACGGTCAAGGCGATAAAAGTTCTGTAATAACTAGTTCAGCAACCGACCAAAGTGGAAACATTTATCTCTGTGGATCTACTATAAATATTGGAGCAAGTAAAGATATTTTGGTTTTAAAACTAAATTCAAATGGCGATACTCTTTGGACAAATGTGTATGACGGACCTGGAAATGGTATGGATGAAGCATTAGCAATTGTAGTCGACCAAAACTCTAATTCTTACATTACTGGATTTCAAAGAGGTAGCGGTACAGGAACGGATATGGTTACCATAAAATATGATGCCAATGGACAACGTGTTTGGGTAAAACCTTACATTTCAAATATAAATTCAGACCAAACAGATAAAGGAAATGCGATTGCTGTCGATCAAAATGGTAATGTTTATGTTACTGGTCAATCGGATAGTGATGCAACTTCTGTAAACAATGATGATTACGTAACTATTAAATACAGTTCAACAGGAACACAATCTTGGATTGCTTTAAAAAATGGAAGTGGAAACGGAACCGATAGAGCGGTTAAAATTGTTTTAGATGCTACCAATAATGTCTATGTCACCGGCCGTTCTTTTAATGGAGCTGAAGATGATTATTTAACAATAAAATACAATGGTGCAAATGGTTCTCTAGTATGGGAACAGATATTGGATAGAACACGTTTTGATCGACCTACGGATATGGTTATAAATCGTACAACTGGGAACGTTTATGTTACTGGAAGATCGAGAGATATTACTTATGATTATGTAACGGTGGCATACAATTCAACAGGTACAGAATTATGGCAAGCAATTTATGATAATATAGATGATGACCGTGCAACTGGTATTGCGATTAATGCAGCTGGAGAATTATTTGTAACTGGTCAATCAGATGTAGACGCTACAACGAATTTTAATTATAACATCACAACCGTTAAATATTCAACTGCTGGGGTTCAACAATGGGTTAAAACATATTCTGGTACTGCTGCAAATGATGATATCCCAACTGATATTTGTGTGGATGCGAATGGAAATGTTTTTGTAACAGGTTTTTCTGATGCAGATGCGAGTTTAAATGTCTCAAATGATTTTGTAATTCTTGGTTATACAGGTGCCGGAAACGCTATTTTCTCAACAACATTTTCTCAGAATACAACTTCAAATGATATCCCAACATCTATCCTTACAGACATTAACAACAATGTCATCGTTTCTGGAAGCATCGAATTAATTCCTTTAAAAAATGCGGTGAGTATCAAATACAATCCAACTGGACAAGTGCAATGGAACAAAAAATATATTTCAGTTGGTGATAATTCAAGTAATAGTCGCGCAATTGCGATAGATAACAATGGAAATACATTTGTTGCAGGTTATACCGTTGAATACAATGCAGACAGAAATTTTACACTTCAAAAAATAAATCCAGATGGAACAACAGCTTGGTTAAAAACTTTAAACGGCACATCAACTTCTGGTAGTATTGACGAGGCATTAGGAGTAGCGATTGATGCGGTCGGTAATATTTTTGTTGGAGGTTTTGTTAAAAACTCTGGAACTTCTTATGATTATTTAGTTGCAAAATACAATCAAGCAGGCGATACACTTTGGACAAGAACGTATGATTATCCTACAGCAAATGGTTCTGATAAAGGACTAGCACTTGCACTTGACAATTCAGGAAATGTCTATTTGACAGGCAGAAGTGACAGCGATCCAAATACAACATCCAACATTGATGTTTTAACAATTAAATGGGACGCAAATGGCAATCAATTGTGGGCTACTCGCTATAATAACACAAGTAATAATTCAGATTTAGCGAGAGTTATGAAAATTTCGAGTGCTGGTAATGTATATGTTGCTGGAAGAACATTTAATGGATTAAACTACGATTTTCTATTGTTAAAATACAATTCTTCTGGGGTACAACAATGGGTTAAAACATTTGATGGAACTGGAAACGATGCTGTGAATTCTATGACAATCGACAATACTGAAAATATTTATTTGACTGGATATTCTCAAAGTTCAGCAACATCTGACACGAACATTATTACAGTGAAATACAATAGTGCGGGAACAATTCAATGGTCAAAAATCTTTGACGGAACTTTACATGGAAATGACGTAGGTAAAAATATTGTTTTGGATAATTTGAACAATGTAATTATTTGTGGAACAACAGATTCAGATGCTTCTTCACTAAGTTTAAACAACGATATCGTAACGATTAAATACGATAACAATGGGACATTGGTTTGGCAAAAAATCTATAACAACCCTTCTAGTCTTGACGATGAAGCGGAAGAATTAAGAGTTGATTCCAATAACAATATTTTTGTTGCTGGCGAATCTGATAGTTTAGTCGGCGACGGAAACAATTACGATTATGTAACTCTAAAATACTCTTCAACAGGAACTTTACTAAACCGTTCTGTTTTTAATGGTGTTGGAAATAATAAAGACATTCCTACAACTATGGAAATGAAAAGTGGATTTTTATATGTTACAGGGGGAAGTTTAAACACTAATTTACAAAGAGATATTGTAACTATTAGATACAAAACGGATCCAAATGCAGGAATTGAAAACACAAGTTTAACTGATAAAATACAAGTTTATCCAAATCCATTTTCAGATTTTTGCTACATCAACATTGAAAAAGTACAAGATTTATACAACCAAAAAGTACATTTTGACATCGTAAATATTTTAGGTGAAACAGTCCTGTCAGAAGAAATTGAGTATAGCCCAATCATCAAATTCAGTAAAATGAATTTAGAACCTGGTATCTATTACATCAAGCTAGAAAAAATAAATAATTCTCTCCAAATTATCATTCTGTAATCCCTTGAAGATGGAAAAAAAGATTAAAAAAACAATCTCTTGTGCTGAAGTGTCTTATGACAAAATTGATGTAACTAGAAATAATAACTACGTTCCCAAGATTGGAGATGTAGCATTATTTGAAGTGCTTGAAATCGGAAAACACAAGACAGTTCAGAGCGAGTCTAAAAGAAACGTTGCCATTCTAAAAGGTGATTTTATTTTGGCTGCTTTTGCTAACCGATATGCCACTGCGCAATTCGAAGGTTATATTCCTGAGCAGCCAACAGAAATCTTAGACATTTTAGGTGCAGGTGGAGCAATCGGTCTTGTAAAATCAAAAAATGCAGCTTTTGAAGACATTGAACCAACAAAACTAAAATTAGTTGGTTATGCGATAAACAATGATAAAGAAATCGTAAATACACTTTATTTCAATTCCACAAAAAGTAAATTTAGAGGCGAAGTTCCTAATAAGGCAAAAGTATTTTTGTCGATCGGCTCAACGATGGATAGTGGAAAAACGACTACAGCAGCTTACCTTGCAAGAGGATTAAAACAATCGAACAAAAAAGTAGCATTTATCAAATTGACAGGAACGTGTTACACAAAAGACAAAGACTTGGTTTATGATTGTGGTGCGGATGTAAGTATTGACTTTGTTAATGCAGGTTATCCATCAACGTTCATGATTTCAAAAGAAGATATTTTGGATATTTATCAAACACTTTTAGATAGTTTGGCAGCTGAAAAACCAGATTACATCGTTATGGAAATCGCTGATGGTTTGGTGCAACGTGAAACGGAGTTTTTATTAAGAGACCCTGAATTTATGAAAACAATAAATAAAGTTGTTTTATCTTGTGGTGATAGCTTAGCAGCATTTTGGGGAATTTCATTTCTTTCTGATCTAGGTTACAAACCTTCCATTATCGCTGGAAGATTTACCATGAGCCCGTTATTAATTGAAGAGGTTGAAAATAGAGTTGATATTCCAGTAAAAACATTAGAAGGTTTGATGAATGAGGATATTATAGATATCTTAGACAACTAATTTTCAAGATTTGCTAAGTAAACCCATTACAATAAAATCTTTAATTATAAAATTCCTCAAAGAAGAGTATTTTATTGTTTCTGGTGCTTTTTGTTTTGGATTATTAGATATTTTCTCCATCATTTTAATTCCAATTTTCATTGGAAAATACTATCAACTTGCTATGAATACGCATTCTGCAAGGGGGAAAATATTTACAAGTTTATTCGGTGAGGTAAATGATATTTATACCTTTCTCTTTCTTTTTATTAGTCTTTTAACCACAAAGTTAATTTTCAGTTATTTCAAATCTTTATTGATTGGAATTGTATCCGAACGATTTTCAAAAAGCTTAAGAGAATCACTTTTTGAAAGTCAACTTTTTACTGAAATAAAAGTTTTCGAGCAAAAAAAAACGGGGAATTATTTATTAAGATACAGCGGCGATTTAGGAGCAATTACCAAATACTTAACGAAAGGAATAATTGGATTTATCAATGATTTGATTTTTCTGATCTTAACTCTATTGTTCTTTCTTTCAATCAATGTTCAACTCACTTTGATTATTGTTGTTTCATTCATTGTTCTGTTTGGAGTTTTCTTTTTATTGAATCAATTTTTAAAAAAAATCACCGCACAACAAAGAGATTTAAAATCGCAGAACCTTGGTTTTGTAAGCGCTAGATTGAATGCTTTAAGTACAATAAAGTCCTTGAATCGTGAAACTGTAGAAGTAAACAAGTACTTAAAAAAGTCTGATAAGCTGTATAATGCAAGTGTAAGCTATCACAAATTGCACAGTTTGATTGACAATTTATCGCCCTTTTTCTTGTATTTGATGTTGATTGCCGTTTTAGAGACTGCTTATTTCATCAATCATTCTGAAAATAGTACTATTGACGGAGCTCAAATTTTGATTTTCATTATGATGACTATAAACATTATTCCTGTATTTAAAAGGATAATTAAGGTTCATTTAATCTGGCAATCAGGTGATATTTCATTTCAAAAAATGTTAGCTCTTTTAAATATTTCGATCGAAAAGAATAAAGAAGTTATAAACTCAAACATTAAGTATCCAACAATATTATTTGAAAATGTAACGTATTTTAAGGACGATAAATCTGTTCTTTTTAATAATCTTAGTTTTGAAATTTCTAAAGCTGGGATTTATCGTATAAATGGCGAACAAGGCAGTGGAAAAAGTACATTATTCAAAATCTTATTGGGCTTATATAAAATTGATTTAGGTAAAATTGAAATTGGCTCCATTAACATCAACGAAATAAATCCTTCCGTATTAAGAAAACACATTACCATTTCATCGGATGAACTTTCGTTACTTGGTGATACGTTATTCGAAGTAGTTTCGTATAGTCGCAAAGAAGAAAAAAGAACTGAAGTTGAAAAAATACTTTATGAATTGGGGTATTTTACAGAAGAAAGAAACAACCTTGACGCAAAAATAATTGATGGCGGTAAAAACATTTCGATGAGTGAAAAGAAAATTCTTTCCTTGGCTCGCGCATTTTTAACGAACAAAAAACTAATTTTATTAGATAATCCTTTTTCTGGATTAGATTTACAATCAAAAAAGAAAGTGATTGAAAAAATTAGAAGCGAAAAAGAAAAGAAAATAATTTTAATCGTTTCGAATGAGAGCATTGAAAATTTAACTTTTGACGGTGAGATTGTGCTTAACTAATTTAAAATAGCTAAAAATGAAATTCTTACTAAATCTTTTCTTTCTTTGTTTTTTAATTTCTACCTATTCACAAGTTAATACCCCAAAAAAAATGAATGCTAATTTCGCTCTAGCAATCCATGGTGGAGCTGGAAATATGGTCAAAAGAAAGTTCACTGTCGAGCAAGAAAATGAATACAAAAAAGTATTGGACTTAGCCTTGGAAGAAGGTTACAAAGCATTAGCAAACGGAACCAAAGCCACGGATGTTGTTGAATTAGTAATCAAAATCTTGGAAGATTCACCTCTGTTCAACGCTGGAAAAGGAGCTGTTTTCTCGAATGAAGGCAAAAATGAAATGGATGCTGCAATCATGGATGGAGAAACATTAAAATGTGGTGCTGTTACCAATATCCGAACGGTAAAAAATCCAATTAGTCTTGCTAAAACAATAATGACGAGTTCAAAATTCGTTTTTTTAAATGGAATTGGCGCGGAACAATTTGCTAAAGAAAACAACATTGAAATTGTAGACACTTCTTATTTCTTTGAGCAGAAAAGATGGAATGAAATGCTGAAAATTCGCGATTCAACAAAAACAATTTTAGACAACGAAGGAAGCGGTAGCATTGATGATTTGGACAAAATAAATAAATTTGGAACTGTGGGTTGCGTGGTACTTGACAATTACGGCAATCTTGCTGCAGGAACATCAACTGGAGGCATAACGAATAAAAAATACAATCGAATTGGCGACTCACCAATCATTGGTGCAGGAACGTATGCCAACAACCAAACATGTGCGATTTCATGTACAGGCCATGGAGAAGATTTTATCCGACTAGTTGCAGCTCATAAAGTAAGTTGCTACATGGATATGAAACACAAAACCCTTGATAAAGCTGCAAATCAGGTCATCAATAAAGAACTGACAGCAATTGGTGGAAGAGGCGGACTTATCGGTATCGATTCAAAAGGGAATGTTACATTTGCTTTCAACACCACTGGAATGTTTAGAGGAAGCATTAATAAAAATGGAGAAAAATTCATTGGGATTTATAAGTGATTTTGCTGATAATTAACGTTAATTGTTTAACCACATCGTAAAAAAGTAAATTTAACTACCTTCACTTCTGAATTTCTTGATTTAAAGAATGGATAGAAGCAAATTTCTAAAACTGAGTTCGCTAGCTGCAATGGGTTGGATCATCGGTCCAAGTTTGGTGGCGTGTTCTAAAAATACACTATTTGACAATCCCAATTACAAAGGAAAAGTGCTCATCATTGGTGCCGGTGCCGCTGGATTGTATGCTGGCTATTTGCTGCAATCGTTGGGAATTGATTTCCAGATTTTGGAAGCCCGAAACATGTATGGTGGACGCATGGGCAATTTTGAAGGATTAGCAGACTACACAGTAGACACTGGCGCACAATGGCTGCATGGTAACAACAGTATTCTCGCAGATTTAGTCAAAAAAAGCAAAACTAAAATCACGAAAGACACTTCCGAAAATAGGTATTGGTTTCAAAATGAATTGGTGAAAACACTTCCGAAAGACATTGAAATTTTCGACAAAGAAGGTCTTCCCGATATTTCATTCGAAGAATATGCCCTTCAACAAGGATTCGGTACTGAATATAAATTTATCGTTGAATCGTTAGCAGGCGACCAAGGTGCAGATGCTTCACAACTTTCAGCCTATTGGAACCACAAAGACGAAGAAAATTGGGTGGCTGGCGACGACGATTTCAAATTTCAAGATACCTATTTTCATTTTATCGACCAAAACATTGCTCAACCCATTTTGCCAAACATACAGTTAAATGCGCCGATAGATGGAATTGATTATTCTACAGATAAATTGCAAGTGAAACTAAAATCAGGCACCATTTTAGAAGCTGACAAAGTGATTGTGACCGTTCCCATTAGTATATTAAAACTTAACGAAATTGCCTTTACGCCCGCACTTCCTTCAGCTAAAACGGAAGCTTTTCAGAAATTCGGAATGGGCCCTGGAATGAAAGTGTTCTTGAAATTCTCAACTAAATTCTACGAAGATTTTGTTTTGGGAGGAACGATTTGTGCAGCTTATGCAGATGATACCGTTGGAAAAACGACCAACGATAATGTGTTGTTGGCATTCGTTATGGGTGAACAAGCGGCTTATCTTTCCAATTTAGGAAGTGACACAGCCATTATTCAAGCTTTACTTGCAGAATTGGACGTAATGTACAACAATCAAGCGAGTGCAAATTTCTTGAATGGCGTCGTTTTCGATTGGACGAAAGAACCGTATATCAAAGGCGCTTATGGATTCAGTACAATCAATATGGGAGAGGCACGAAAAATAGCGGCGCAACCCATCGACAATAAACTCTTTTTTGCAGGTGAAGCTATGAACATCAACGGACATCATCAAACGGTGCACGGAGCTGTGGAATCGGCATACAAAGCAGTGAACGATTTAATTCTCAACTTGAAATGAAAAAACTACTCGTTTTACTGGTACTCATTTTACATTTCCAAGTGGAATCACAAGCACTTTCCGTTGAATTGAATTATAGTTTTTGTGTCAACTCGCAATTTGACAAAGCAGTTCGTGTGTACAATTCAGCGCGACCATTTTTAACGTCAAAACAACCACTTTTCAGAAATGGAATAGGTGCTAAAATTGGCTACTCTTTTCCATCCAAAAAGCATCCTAAAGTACTGTACGGTTTTGAATTGGGTTATTCCTATTTTGACAGTTACGCAGAAAATGATGGATTTATAAACGATATGCAATTGCACAATCTTACCCCTCGTTTTTTCACAAGTACCAAAATCACCAATCGTATTATCGGTCAAATAATGTTGGGTTTACCGAGTTATGGCGTGTTTCGTCAAATCAATTCGGCAGCTGTCACCAACGATGAAACTCCCATTCGTGCTTTTGGAATTGGCTTATCCATTCGTTCGCAACTTTCCTACCAATTTACATTAAACGAACGTATTTCCCTCTGCCCTACTTTTGGTTTGGAGTATTGTCCATTTCAATATTCTCCACAAGGGGAAGCGCTTATCAACCAAACAAAAGGTTTGTACACCAACAATTTCAATTCATTTTTCGGGGTAGATTTTGGGTTGAAAGTACGTTTTTTAAGGGAGAGAAAATAAATGTTTCTGTTCAATAGCTAAAACCAAGAAATTCAAGGCTAAAAATGTTCATTAACGTTACTACTTGGTTTTAATTATATTTTTTGGTTTGACTATTTATCAAAATTACTAGTAAAGTGTGCACTCAATTTTTAAATTCACTCTTTTCAATTTTATACCAATTGTGTTCAATTCCTTCAAGTTCAAATGTCTCAATCAAGTTCATCTTTACCTTTTTCAAAATTTTATTTGAACCTTCGTTTTTGCAATCTGCCATAGCAAATACTTTGTCCGCGTTTAAGGTATTAAAAGCGTAGTCTAAAGAAGCAAGTGCAGATTCTGTTGCTATTCCTTGTCCCCAATATTTTTTCAATAATCTGTAGCCAAGGTCAAAATAGTTTATGTGATTATTGGTCATTTCAGTCACATATTTAAGACCTGTCCAACCTATAAAATTGTTAGTTTTTTTGTCAATGATAGCCCAACGTCCAATTCCATTTTCATGATATTGTTGTCTGATAAAATTAATTGTGTCAACAATTTGTTGCTTATTGTTTACCGGTTGATTACCTAAATATTCATGAACCGCCGGATCTGAGTCAAGCTCAAACATAGCTTCTGCATCAATTTGAAGTATTTCTCTAAGTATCAACCTATCTGTTTCAGCAAAAACTTTTACTTTGTTTTTGATTTTTATCGCTCTTATAATCTCATTGTCAATTCGCTGTTGGCTTAATACTTCAAAACCCTTCTTTATATAGAAAGCCAAAGGCGACTTATAAGGTTCTCCATTCTCTTTAAGTTCATCATCATGATCTATCACCCAACCATAAAATTCGCCTAAATCTCCTTTCATTCGTCGAATTAATAAGCTACCTAAACCATTGTTTTTGTAATTACGGTCAACGATAATTGAAAATCTAATTTCATTTTCTATTTCAAAATCTACAGCCCAAGCTATAACTTGGCAATTTTGCTCTATGATGTAGTGATTGAAATTTTCCACGCCATCTAACAATAATTCAAATCTATTTTTAAGTTTTAAAGGATATTCTTGATTCCATAGCTCATTTATTTGCTGGAATTGAATTTTAGTTAGTTCTTTTGTTTTAATGATTTTCATATGGTTCGTGTAGCTTTAAAAAGTTAAGATTATTACTAATGTTAACATGTAAAAAGAAATAAGTTCCTGACTTTCAATTTAAACACGATCTCAATTAAATAAAATAACGAAGTATCATGATTTAAAAACCATATCATATCGATGCATTCCTATCGTATAATAATCGTTAGTAATTTTAGTTGTTTCAAAGCCATATTTTTCAAAAAAGCCAAAAGAATATTGGGTTGTATCAACAATTAATGGTAGTCCTGGTTTCAGTTTTTTGATTTGTTCTAACCGGTGTAATAGTAGAATTTCACCAAATCCCATTTTATGATATGCTTTGTGAACTAAACCCCAAGTCAATGAAATTATTTCGTTATTATTTTTATCACCAAAGCCTCCACAACCGATAACCTTTTCATCGTAAACAACCACGTAAAAATGAATTCTGTTGTCTTCAATTTCCACTTTTTGTAGAAAATTTTGGAATTCAATTATTTCTTCTATTGTGAAATAATCTGGAACATTACTTTTGAATGCATCCAAGCAATCGAATTCATCATTTTTACTGTATATTCTAATTATAGTGTTCATTTTGAGAATGGTTTGAAGTTAGAAAATTGATCTTTAAAATGATGGATTAAGAATACAAAAAAACCTAATTAAATCTGTAAA
>CALPMC020000072.1 GCA_943324565.2 Chitinophaga pinensis
GGTGATTCAGGTTACAACAGTTTGGCTGATGTTACCGCTTGTCCGGGAACTGATACCTGTAATTTGGGAATTTCGAACAGTACCACTGTTGCCAAAGTAATTGAAGACTTGATTCGTGTCGAATATCCGGAGTTACTTTATGAGCAATCTATAAAAATAAAAATTAGTGGGTGCATGAATTCCTGTGGTCAGCATGGTTTGGCTCACATCGGATTTCATGGCAGTTCAATGAAGGTTGAAAAGGCTACTTTACCTGCACTTCAAGTGCTTTTAGGCGGAGGAAAGACAGGTGATGGATCGGGTAGAATTGCGGAAAAAGTTATCAAATTGCCAAGTAAACGTGTTTTAGACATCATCCGGACCTTGTTGAATGATTTCCTTTCCAATCAGGAAGATGAGCAATTTAATGAATATTACGACCGCAGAGGAAATAAGTATTTCTACGATTTATTGAAGCCCTTGGCTGATTTAACAACCATCAAAGAAGAAGATTACATTGATTGGGGAAATAAAGAGAAGTTTAAAACGGAAATAGGCGTAGGTGAGTGTGCTGGTGTAATCATTGATTTAGTGGCGACCTTGTTTTACGATGCACAAGAGAAATTAACCAATGCGCAAGAAACTTTTGAATTTGGTTTTTTTGCAGATAGCGTCTATCATGCTTATGCCTCCGGAATTCATGCCGCCAAAGCCATTTTAATTGAGAATAAAGTGCATTGTAACACACATGCTGCAATTATCCAAGATTTTGACAAACATCTAGCCGCAGATTTTGGATTTGATGAAACAAATACATTCAGTTTATTCATTCAAAAAATCAATCAAAACAAACCAAGTCGTGAATTTGCTAAACTTTTCATTCAGGAAGTTTCACAATTTGTTAAATCTATTGAAAATAAAACAAAAAAGTAAGTAAGTTAAGATGAGCACAACGATAAAACAACCAAAAATTACGCTTGTTGGAGCCGGGCCCGGAGACATCGAATTAATTACCTTGAAAGGATTGAAAGCAATTCAAAGTGCCGATGTGATTCTTTACGATGCCTTGGTAAATGAAGAATTATTGAAAGAAGCACCGAATGCGGAATATTTTTTCGTGGGAAAACGTAAAGGATTCAAAGCATTGAAGCAAGATGAAATAAACAAACTAATGGTAGAACAAGCCATTCAGTATGGACATGTGGTTCGTTTGAAAGGTGGGGATTCTTTTGTATTCGGACGCGGATACGAAGAAATTCAACATGCCAAATTGTTTGGAATTCCAACTTCGGTTGTCCCAGGAATTTCTAGTTCTATTGCAGTGCCTGCGCTTGCCGGAATTCCTGTTACACACCGCGGAATCAGTACCAGCTTTACGGTTATAACAGCTACACTATCTGATGGGAGTTTAAATCCGGAAATTAAAAACTTACCACAATTGAATGGCACTTTTGTGATATTAATGGGACTGTCTAAACTCGCTGAAATAGCAGCAATTTTCGCAGATGCTGGAAGAACAGATGAAGCTTTTGGAATTGTTAGCAACGGTTCACTTTCAAATCAAAAAGTGCTTGTCGGAAACACTGAAACAATTGCTTATCTCGCTGAATACGAAAAGGTAAAAGCTCCAGCTGTAATCGTGATTGGTGAGGTGGTTAGAATTTCAGATTTTAATCGTAATGGGGCACAAGTTTACACTCATTACTTGAATTAATCAACATGTATAAAATACTTTGTGAGGTTTATTTACTTCGGTATGAAGATGAATATTCCAAGGGATTCATTTGTTGTAACTGTTCCAAAATTTGAATTACAGTAATGCAACTATTTAACCTAATAAACTTTATTAAAAACTAAAAAAATGAAAACAAAATTTAATTTACTTATTTTATTCTTAATCGGTGGATGGTTCGTTCATTCGCAGAATGACTTAAAAACAGTTTCAGGAATTCTGAAGAGCGACAACACCCAGGACGCCATTTTTGGCGCAAAAATTACAATTAAGGAAAGTGGAGAGGCAACAACCTCTGATTCAGAGGGGAAGTTCTCGATTAGCACAACTACACCTTATCCTTTCACGCTTTTTATTACAGCATTGGATTTTAAACCAACAGAATTCAAAGTTGAGAAAGAGACGCGCGATGTTGTTTTGGAAATCGAAAGATTGCAAAAAATTCTCAGCGAAATTGTGGTTTCCGGAAGAAGAAGGCAAGAATTGGTGCAAGATATTCCAATTCCAATTACTGTAATTAGCGGAATTACCGCAGAAAATGCAGGAGCATTCAACGTGAATCGCTTAAAAGAACTAGTTCCTTCTGTTCAATTGTATTCTTCTAATGCGAGAAATACTACGTTAAACATTCGTGGTCTTGGTTCTACCTTTGGTTTGACAAATGATGGAATAGATCCAGGTGTTGGTTTTTACATTGACGGGGTTTATCATGCACGTCCAGCAGTTACGGCACTTGACTTCGTTGATGTTGACCAGATTGAAGTTTTGAGAGGTCCCCAGGGAACTTTGTTTGGTAAAAACACAACTGCGGGTGCGTTCAACATTACTTCTAAAAAACCAACGGAAACAACCAGCGCAAGAGCAGAGTTAACTTATGGAAATTACAATTTTATTCAAGCGAAAACGACCGTCTCTGGTAGATTAGCCAAAAATCTATCCACTCGAATTTCATTCAGTGGAACTCAGAGAAATGGAACAATTTTCAATGTAAATGACCAACAAAATTACAATGGTTTAAACAACGTTGGATTTAAAGGACAACTACTTTACAAACCGACAGAAAAATTGGAATTGCATTTAATCGGTGATTATAACGTTCAAAAACCGGATGGTTCCTCGCTTGTTGTCGCAGGCGTAACACCTACGTTGAGAAGTGCATATCGTCAATATTACAAAATCATTGAGGATTTAGGATATGAAAAACCCGTAATTGATCCATTTGCTAGAAAAATATACACGAATACGCCTTATCGTCATGACCAAAGTATAGGTGGTGTTTCACTTAATGCCGATTATAAAATTGGTAAAGGAACGCTTACCTCTACATCAGCTTGGCGTTTTTGGAACTGGGATCCTGTAAACGATAGAGATTTTACAGAAGTTGCTGCATTAACAAAATCTCAAGCGCCTTCAAGACACGATCAGTATTCTCAAGAAATTCGATATGCCGGGAATATTTTAAAAAATTTAAGTGGAACGGTTGGTGTTTATTATCTCAATCAGACTTTAGAATCCTCACCATATCATGAAGAAGAGGTTGGTCCGGATCAATGGCGATTTGTTCAAACGAGTGCTACGGGAGCTCAAGCTGGATATGCAACACCTGGATTATTGGATAACTATGGAATCAGAACCTATTCCAAATTGAATTCAATAAGCTCTGCCGCATTCGGACAATTGGATTGGAGTGTTTTTAAAGGAATTCATTTAATTGGTGGTTTACGATATAACTACGATAAGAAAACTATTGATTACGACAGACAGACTTATGGTGGCTTGCAGACTACAGACGAAGCGCTCCTCAAATTGAAAAAGGCAGTTTATTCCAATCAAAGTTTCAATACTTCAACAGAAAACACGAATTTGTCTGGTAACGTAACATTATCCTACAAGCCAATCGAAAAGATAAATATCTACGCAACTTACTCAACAGCTTACAAACCAGTTGGGGTCAATTTGGGCGGATTGCCGACAACTCCGACTGGAGAGGCTGATCTTTCATTAGCTGTTATTCGACCAGAATTTGTTCAGCATTCTGAAATCGGTGTAAAAACAAAATTAGCTAAAGGACTTATTTTGAATGCAACTGCTTTTAATACAGATATTACAGATTACCAAACCAATGTTCAATCTCCTCAATTAGGAGTAAACCGTGGATATTTGGCAAATGCTGAAAAAGTGAACGTGAAAGGTTTGGAAGTGGATGCAAGCTACCGCTTAAGAAACTTTTTAACTGTTAATGGTGCTTTGGCATACACAGATGGTCGTTATGTCAAATTTACGAATGCACCATTACCACTAGAAGAGACTGGAAAAACCACTATTGATGCAGATGGAAATACAGTTCAACAAGCATTTACAGATGCATCTGGTGGACGTTTGCCGGGAATTTCTAAATGGAATACCACAATTGGATTTGAACTAAGTAAGCAAGGTAATTTCATTGGAACTTCAGGTCGTTTCTTCATCGCGGCTGATGCTTCATATCGTTCGGAGTATTCTTCAAATCCTACACCTTCAAGCGTATTGAATATTGATGGATATGCCTTGTTAAATCCAAGAATTGGTTTTCGTTCAAATCAATTTTCAATCTTCGCATGGAGCCGAAACGTAACAAATGCCAATTACTTCGAGCAACTTCAGCCTGCTGCAGGAAATTCCGGATTGTATGCAGGAGTTTTGGGTGATCCAAGAACGTATGGAATTACACTTAGATATAATTATTAATGAGAATTTTATTCTTTGTATTTTATCTTTTATTATTTGAGAATCAATTTAATTCTCAATCTAATAAATCTTTTGAATGGAGTTTTGAAGGACAAATAGCCCTTGTCACTAATGGTAAGGGCTGTTTTGTTAATTTTGGTGGTCCAGGAATTAAGTTCAAGTCAAACTTAGTGGATGTTAAATTGGGAATGATGCCTTCCTTGCGTTTTCAAAAAGAATCTCCAAAGCCAATTGTAACGCCGTTGCTTGGTTTTGGTCCCCAGTTTTATTTAACAAAATCTAAAAAGCTTTTTCTAAGTTTTCCAATTTATTACTATGCATCCACATACAAGTGGGAGTTTACTGGTGGAATTGGATATGTGATTACTTCGATCAAAAAAACGAAAAATGAGTCAGAGCACTAGCGCATCAAGTAAAAACAACCTCTTCCCAATTTTCCTAAAAGGAAACGAACTTCGTTTTTTAATTGTTGGAGGTGGTGAAGTTGCCTTAGAGAAAATGACTGCGCTTTTTAATAATTCACCGGAAGCATTCGTGCGAATTGTTGCAAAAGAGTATTCAGAAAGCACACGTGAATTTTTGAAAAGTAAATCAACAATTGAAATCATTCATGGTGCATTTGAGGAAAAGTATTTAGAAGGCATCCAGGTTGTGATTACTGCGCTCAACGATGTAGATCTTTCTGCTGAATTGAAGAAAGTAGCGAATGCGAAAGGTTTGTTATATAATGCTGCTGACAAACCCGATTATTGTGATTTTTATCTTGGTTCGGTGGTTCAAAAAGGAAATTTAAAACTCGGAATTTCAACTAATGGAAAGTCACCGACCATGGCAAAACGCATCAAAGAATTGTTGAATGAGGTCATTCCTGATGAAATCGATGATTCCATTGAAAACATGCAAGAAATTAGAGGCCACATCAAAGGTGATTTCAAACAACGTATCTTGAAACTCAATAAAATTACTTCTTCCTTAATTAAACAAAAGAAAAGAAAGTGGTTCGAATTGGAATGGAAAAAAGTTATCTTTTCAATTTTAGGTGTTCTCGCTATAATGTTGGCCGGTCATGCTCTTTTTTCATTACTTCCACCAAAGGAAATTTCGAAAAGTACGATTGGTTTGGTGGGGGATTTAGATGATTCGTTTCTTTATTTTATGCTTGCTGGATTCATCGCTCAAATGATAGATGGGGCTTTGGGAATGGCTTACGGTTTGAGCGCAACGACTTTTCTAATCAACTATGGAATATCAATTTCGGTCACGAGTATGTGTGTCCATGCATCTGAAATTTTCACAAGTGGAGTGTCGGGTTTGATGCACTTGAAATTTGGTAATGTGCATAATCGTTTGTTCAAGGCGATTGTTATTCCAGGCGTTTTGGGTGCAATCATTGGAGCTTACGTTTTAACTGAATTCGAAAAATATGGTTCATACATCAAACCTATTGTTAGTGTTTACACCCTTTTTTTGGGTTCTTTAATTATATACAAGGTTCTTCGTAAAAATCAAAATAGAAGAAAAGTAAAAAGAGTGGGGCTTTTGGCTACTTTGGGTGGTTTCTTGGATTCAATTGGAGGAGGAGGTTGGGGACCAGTTGTTTCATCTACTTTAATTGCGCATGGAAAAAATCCAAGATTGGTTGTAGGATCTGTAAATTTGGCGGAATTTTTTGTTTCTTTAGCCAGCTCCATTACCTTTGTAACAATTCTCGGATCAACTCATTGGCAAACGATTTTAGGATTAGTTTTAGGTGGAGTTTGCGCGGCACCAATAGCGGCACATTTATCCAAAAAATTGAATGTGAAAGCAATGATGCTTTTAGTTGGAATTGTTGTAATTATTGTAAGCATTCGAACCATATTTGTGTTTTTAATAAAGTAAATTATGAAGAAAGTATTTTTAAGTGATTCAGGTCCAGAAACATCCAGTGCGATATATAGCTTTTGGCGATGGAATAATGTAGAGGATTTACGTGTAGAAAAATTAAAGGAGATTATAAGCTATACGCTTGACCTCGGCATCAATGCTTTTGATATTTCACCTATTTATGGGTCAGGAAATCTTGAAGAATTATTCGGAAAAGCTATTCAAGAATTAGAGGTTAAAAGGAGTGATTTAGTCCTTTTTTCAAAAATTGGTGTCAGAAAAGAATTGGCTGATGGATCAATTGAGTATCGAGAATTAACAGAAAAAAGTCTAAAAGAACAAATTGATGCTTCATTAAAAAGCTTAAACACTGATTATTTGGATGTTCTTCTTATTCATGATTTTGATCCACTTATGAATATTGACACTGTGGCTTCAACATTGACTTCCCTTCAAATTCGAGGAAAAGTGAAGCATATTGGTGTAAGTAACTTTAATGTACAACAGCACAAATTAATCGCTTCTCGTTTGTCAAATGAGGTAGTAACGAATCACTTTGAATTAAACTTGCTCAATACACAAGCTTTAGAAGATGGTCGAATTGATTTCATCAAAGAAAATTACTCCAAACCAATGGCTTTTGGTCCTTTGGCGGACGGACGCATTTTAAATGGTCAAGATGATTTGGCAAAAAGAGTTCGTGAACGACTGCTTGTTATAGCTGAAAAGTATAAATCAAACGTGGAACAAGTTGCGGTAGCATGGATCTATAAACTTGGAGCGCTACCAATTATTGGAAGCTTAAATAAAGAACGAATTCGTAATGCAGCAATGGCTAACGAAATTCAATTGTCACATGCGGATTGGCATTTTATCTTTGATGGGATTAAAGAAAGTTAAAGCTTAACCCTATCTTGATTTAGAAGAATCATCTATTCCGGAATTGCTTCGACTTTAGACACAAAAATTTTCAAATAAATGTAGAATTAGAAAGTTATGATTCATATTCTAAGTACATGAAAATAGGAGCATTCTTCTTACTAATAAAAACATAAATAGTTCCATAGCTGCAGGCATAATTCAGTATAATATGTATTCCAACGAGTTCATTTCAAAATTATTTGAGCGACATATTTCAAAGTCGAACCTTCCTTCTCCACAATTGGTTGAGGGATTCATGGAAGATTTGATGGGGAATTTATTTCCTGCATATAGCAATAGGAAAGTTGTTTCAGCGAGTAAATTATTGGAGGATTTTGAACGAAATAAACAACAGTTAATTCATTTGTTGCAACACATCGAGGATTCTTTGGAGCAAAGTCCAGCTGTTCTTGCTGATGACTTTTTTCAAGAAATCCCTACTGTTTATGGAAAACTGATTTCGGATGCTGAATCCATTGAAAAAGGAGATCCCGCTGCACGAAACATTGAAGAAGTTATGCGGTCCTATCCCGGTTTCTATGCCATTTGTGTGTATAGATTTGCAAGTTTATTGCATCAATTTAAAGTTCTTTCTATCCCAAGGATTTTGACTGAGCTGGCACATCAAAAAACAGGAATTGATATTCATCCAGGTGCAACAATTGGATCCAACTTTTTTATAGACCATGGAACGGGAATCGTAATTGGTGAAACGAGTGTTATTGGTGATAATGTAAAAATCTATCAAGGTGTAACTCTCGGTGCTTTGAGTGTAAGTAAAGAAATGGCCGAAACAAAAAGACATCCGACAATTGAGGATAATGTTGTTATTTATGCAGGAGCGACCATTCTTGGTGGAAAAACTATAATTGGAAAAAACAGCATCATTGGTGGAAATGTATGGTTAACCAAAAGCATTGACCCGAATTCCACCGTTTATCATCAATCAGACTTAATTATAAATAAAGCTTAAATGGCAACTTTATTAGATTTTATAGGCAATACGCCTTTGGTAGAATTGAAAAATATAAACACCAATCCAAATGTGCGTTTGTTTGGTAAATTAGAAGGTCACAACCCTGGTGGAAGTGTTAAAGATCGAGCAGCTTATGGTTTGATCAAAGGTGGAATAGAGCGTGGAATTATCAAACCAGATTCAAAATTAATTGAAGCAACAAGCGGAAACACAGGAATTGCTTTGGCGATGATTGCGAAACTTCATCGTTTGGAAATTGAAATCGTTTTACCGGAAAATTCCACGCGCGAACGCGTTCAAACGATGCGAGCTTTTGGTGCGAAAGTTACACTTACACCCGAATCGGGTGGGATGGAAGCAGCAATTGATTACGCCCGAAACAAAGTTGAAAAGGAAGGATATGTGTCGCTGGATCAGTTCAATAATCATGACAACCCTAATATGCATTATCAAACTACAGGACCTGAAATCTATAGAGACACCAACGGAGAAATAACTCATTTCGTTTCGGCAATGGGAACAACAGGCACAATCATGGGCGTTTCACGATTTCTTAAAGAGCAAAATGATCAAATCAAAATAGTTGGAGCTCAACCGGCAGATAATGCGAAAATTCCGGGAATTCGAAAATGGCCTGAAGCTTACTTACCTGGAATTTTTGAACGAAGTAGGGTAGATGAAATCATTGAAGTATCGGAACTTGAAGCCCGAACGATGGCAAGAAGATTGGCACAAGAAGAAGGTGTTTTTGCAGGAATGAGCAGTGGTGGAAGCGTTGCTGCAGCCATGAAATTAATTTCAAATTTATCAAATGGAGTCGTTGTTTGTATTATCTGTGATCGCGGAGATAAGTATCTTTCAACTGATTTATTTGATTAAAATATAGATTAAAAAATAAATTAGTCCTATAATATTTTTGATTTAAAAACACTTAAAAAATTGTATTTCAAATTTTTAAGTGTTTAATATTGTTCAAAATGTCTATATTATATTTTGGTTAAGGTCTTGGTGACGAAGAAGAATCGAATTACATTTACATCATGAAAATGTCAAAAGTATTTTTTAATAATATGTTTAATTTCTTCAATTTGGATTGAATTAGAAAGGTTTTGTATATAGATGAGCCTTCCAACGTGAAGGCTTTTTTTTTGTTAAATAGTTAGAAAATGGAGAAGTATAAAAAAGAGGAACTGATATCCTTTGTGAAATCAAAATTCGCTAAGGAGCTGAGCAGTCGTTTGCAATTGATAAAAGTTGAAGCACCCTTATTGGTAGAAAAAGGTACCGGAGTTAATGATGACCTAAATGGAATCGAAAATCCCGTATCTGTTTCTATTCATAACATTCCTTCAAAGAAATTTGAAATTGTTCATTCCCTTGCGAAATGGAAGAGAGAAAAATTAGCCAAATTAGGCGCAAAACCAGAACAGGGAATTTATACCGATATGCGAGCCATTCGAACGCATGAAGTATTAACCGAAATACACAGCGTTTACGTTGATCAATGGGATTGGGAAAAAGTAATTTCAGTTAAAAATAGAAATTTAGATTACTTAAAAAATACAGTAACTAAAATTTATGAATCAATTCTTTCTGTTGCCCAAGAACTTAATAAGTCACACATAATTTCAAATGAATTGCCTGGAAAAGTAGAGTTTTTACATTCCGAAGAGGTTCTATCCTTATACCCTGATTTAAATGCGAAAGAACGTGAAAATGAAATTTGTAAAAAATATGGTGCGGTCTTTTTAATTGGTATTGGAGGTTCGCTAGCTAACGGCGAAGCGCATGATGGTAGGGCATCTGATTACGATGATTGGTCAACTGAAACAACTAGTGATTATAAGGGTTTGAACGGCGATTTACTATTGTGGAATCCTATTTTAAACAAGGCTATTGAGATTTCTTCCATGGGAATTCGAGTTGACAAAGAATCACTATTACGTCAGTTAAAAATTGCCAAAAATGAAGACAGAAAAAACTTGGAATGGCACAAATCCTTGATTGATGGAAGATTACCTCAAACTATTGGTGGTGGAATAGGGCAATCACGATTGACAATGTTCCTTCTTCAAAAACGCCATATCGGAGAGGTTCAATCCAGTGTTTGGGATTTCGACAAGGAATTATATTCAACTGAAAATCAATTAAATATTTTATAAAATGCGTAACGAAAATATAGCAATTCAAGGTTCAATAGCATCATTTCATGATCAAGCGGCTAAAAAATTCTTCGGAAATGACATCAACGTAATTCAATGTGGATCATTTCGAGAAGTATGTGAACGACTTTCAAAAAATCAAGTCGATTACGGAATAATAGCAATAGAAAATAAAGTTGCTGGAACGATTTTACTTAACTACCAATTGATCGAGTATTTTGATTTAAATATTATTGGTGAAACCTATCTTCCTGTTGAATTATTCTTACTTGTCAACGAAGGCGTTTCATTAAATGATGTTCAAGAAATAATTTCACATCCAATGGCACTCGGACAATGCCAAGATTTCCTGTCAGACTTGGAAGATATAAAAATAACTGAATTCAAAGACACCGCTGAGTCAGCGAAATTAATACTCAAAAATCAAGATAAAGATGTTGCTGTAATTGCCGGTGAATCTGTTGTTCAACATTACGGGTTGAAGAAAATTAGCGATAATATTTGTGATGAAAAAGTGAATTTTACCCGTTTCTATATCATGACAAAAGGAAATTACAATGTAGAAAATCCTGATAAGGCATCCGTGAATTTAATTTCTCAAAGTGCGATTGGTTCGTTGAGTGAAATTTTATTGGTTTTCAAAAAATACCAAATTAATCTGACTAAAATTCAGAGTGTTCCAATTCCAAATAATACAGAGCAATATATTTTTCATCTTGATTTGGAATTCACAGATAAAATCGATTTGGAACTTGCACTAGAAGAAGTTAAAAATCTCGCTCAACAATTGAAAGTTTTGGGTATTTATAAATCAGCAAAATTGGTCGTTTAGAATGGATAATAAGAAAATTCTTATCTCCGGTCCGTGTAGTGCAGAAACTGAAAAACAACTACTTGATACCGCCTTACAACTTAAAGAAACAGGTTTAGTTGATTATTTACGGGCTGGAATTTGGAAACCTAGAACCAATCCCGGTGGATATGAGGGTGCAGGTGTTAAGGGTTTGTCATGGCTTTTGAATGCAAAAAAGGAAACTGGAATAAAAACAGCCACCGAGGTTGCAACGGGAAAACACGTTGAAGATTCACTGAATTTTGAAGTGGACTTACTTTGGATTGGTGCTCGCACTACAGTTAATCCATTCAGTGTTCAACATGTTGCTGATGCTCTAAAAGGTACGAATGCCATGGTTTATATTAAAAACCCGGTGAATCCAGATATTAAACTTTGGATTGGTGCATTGGAGCGTATCCAAAAAGCAGGGATTACGAATGTTGGTTTCATACATCGCGGTTTTTCTTCATATGGAAATACAGAATTTCGCAATGCGCCACTTTGGCAAATTCCAATCGAAATGAAGCGACTTTTTCCTGAAATTCCAATGATTTGTGATCCTTCTCATATTACTGGAGATCGAACTCGGATTTTTGAAATTTCTCAAAAAAGCTTAGACTTGGATTACGATGGCTTGATTATCGAATCTCATATTTCTCCGGATGACGCTTGGACGGACAAAGCGCAACAAATTACACCTCAGCAACTTAAAGTTGGTTATGAGAGCTTAATTTTAAAGACTAACTCGACTGAAATGCATGACTTTCAATTGCAATTAGATGAATTAAGACAACAGATTAATTTTCATGATGATGAACTTCTTTCTCTCATTCGTTCCCGAATGAATATCGCTGAAAAAATTGGTGGATTGAAGAAAAACAATCATGTTACCGTTCTTCAAAATAACCGTTGGAATGAAATTCTTTTGAAAAGTATTGATAAAGGAACTAAATTGAACTTGAGTGAGGAGTTTGTCCGATCTGTCATGGAACTTCTCCACCTTGAAAGCATAAGATTACAAAATGAAATAAAAGAAGTAAGCGTTTAAGTCTTAATTTCGTTGATCTAAAATGGAGAAAACAATTCGAAAAATAAAGCAAGTTAAAGGATCTTTTCAAATCCCGGCTTCAAAAAGTCATGGGCAGCGCGTTTTGGCTTGTGCGTTCATTAATTTGAATCGAACGATTATTTATAATTTGGGAATTTCTGAAGATGAACAAGGTTTGTTAAATCTCATAACTGATTCAGGATCAATTGTCGAAAATAAGGAGGGAAAACTTTGTGTTGTTGGCATAGCATTGAAAAATTTATCCGCACTTGATTTAAATTGTCGTGAGTCCGGCTTAGCTGCAAGAATGATAACTCCAATTTTAGCAAACGCGGATTTTCCGATTCTGTTGAATGGACATGGCAGTTTATTGAAAAGGCCCATGAATCAATTCGATGCTATTTTGAATGATCTTGGCGTCAATTTTCAATCAAATGAAGGAAAGTTACCTTTTCAAATTATTGGTCCTTTGAAACCACAAAATGTAAAAATTGACGGTTCCTTAAGTTCTCAATTTGTCACAGGTTTGATTTTGGGTTTTGTTGCATCGCCTTTATTGAAAAATGAGACGATAGAAGTATTAAACCCAACAAGCATTCCATACATTGAGCTTACTTTAGACGTTTTGCGAAATTTTGGAGTTGAATTGAAATTTGAAAATAATAAAATTCAATTTGCAGGCCCATATAAATTGAAGGAAACTGAAATTTCAATCGAAGGAGATTGGAGTAGTGCTTCTTTCTTTCTCGTTGCAGCTGCGATTTTAGGCGATATTACTATTAATGGATTAAACATAGAATCGAAGCAAGCGGATCGAAAAATACTCGAAGCTTTACAGGATTTCGGCGCAGACATTCAACTTGAAAATGGTGTTCGAATTATTAAAAATCAATCAAAGGCATTTGAATTTGATGCAACACATTGTCCTGATTTATTTCCGCCATTGGCTGTATTGGCCTCGTTTGCTCAAGGTGAATCAAAGATTAAAGGTGTTTCCCGTTTGATTCACAAAGAAAGTAATCGAGCAGCTACGATTCAGTCGGAATTAACGAAAATGGGCGCTCATATTTCAATTTCAGACGATATGATGCATATCCAAGGAATTGAAATAGCCATTGGAGCAAAAATAGATCCACATGGAGACCATCGAATTGCAATGTCATGTGCCATTATGGCTTTGAGGGCAGAAGGCGAGACAATTATTAATAATGCTGAAGTTGTTGGAAAATCATTTCCTACATTCTTTGAATACCTCAATAAAATAAATAATGGTAGGAATAAAATTGCTTCATCTTTATCGTGAATTAAGTTTAAGTCAAAGAAACGAGCTCCGGTCAAGATGCTCGAATAAGAATGATAAACAGTTTTTGATTTTATTACAGTTGTTGAATTTTAAATGTGAAAATTCAGACGAACTTATTCCTGAATTGAAAAGATTGATTGAAAAACAATGGCCAGGATCTAAGGACAATGAGCAAAAATTTAGACGTTTATCCTTATTTATTTGCGAACAATTTGAAATCATTTTAATAGAACATTATTTAAGTGAAAATAACGCAATAAAAAACAGTTTGATTGTTCGATCGATTGAACAGAAAGGAAATTTATCTTTGATTAAACATTATTACGAGAAACTTTACAAAGAGGCTAGTAAAAAAAATCACACGAGACTAAAAATTCAAGGTTTGCATGGTAAGATACGAATGAACTATGCTTCTCAAGTTGAATCTGAATTGAAAGAAGCGCTCAGAGCAAATGAAGAATTACTAACTATTTTAAATGAAGACTATCAAAAAAGAATGGTTGAATATTATTATCAATGCTCCAATATTTACTTAGAACAAAATCATTTGTTAGTTGACAAAAAAGAAAATCTTAACAGTTCGATTTCAAACTTTTTGAATAGTGTAAACAAACCAATTCTTCGAGCTTCTCTTTATCTTTCATTGGCAAAACTAAACTATGATAATAAAAAACTATCTGAATTTTTAGAAAATGCGAATTTTGAATTAAAAAATGCTGTAAAGCAAGATAGGGAATATGAGGATATACATCGAAAGATAAAATTCTTAGAATTGCGATTGAACTTTTTTTCTGGGAAGAGCCTGAATTATTTACTGACGCTTTCAGAGAAAGTGGTAGATAGTTTCGACAAATATTCTATAATCAACAACAATTTACTTTTTTATCGTCTTCTATTTTTAATTCTCAATTCTGAATTTGATAAAGTAGATGAATTTCTAAATGATAAAAGTCTATTTTTTCAAGGTGATTCAAAAATTCATAGGTTATTCTTACAAGCGCTTTATTTTGAACGGTTGGACGATCTCAAAAAATCCACAAAAATTCTAAACGAGATAATGTATAGCGAGAATTATTTAGTTGCAGTATTTTCTCGACTTTTATTTCTGAAAATTCTAACATCCAAGGAAAAATCATCACTCTATGCCTCTTCAGTCGAATCGACTAAACGTATTATAAATAAAAACAAAAACAATCAATTAGGTCATGTTGGACATCTCTATTTGGTGCGATTCTTTAAACAAAAGGATAAAAATAAAGTGGAGGATTTTAATCATTCAGAGATTCAGTTGAATGTTTTGCATAGATATATTTTAAACAACAAGACAGAATGAAAATTTCTTCGATCTTATTTTGAATGATTGATGAGCGTAAATCTTATTGAATAATATTCTGGACTCAAGTGGTAAAATCGGGTCCTTTCAAAATTGGAAAAATCTTCAATTTCCAATATCGTAATTGCTACTTGATAATTCTCTTTGTTCCATGGCCACAAACCAATATTTATACCTCCTTTATTTCGTTTAATTGATTTTTATTTCTCTTAATGGTATAAGTTGGGTGTCCAAGATATTAAGGTTTATAAGAATTTTTCTTCATTTTCTTAATTCCTTAATATTCAACTTTCAGTTAGTAATGTTTCTCTTTTTTAAAAGCTTGATTTACACAACTTAAATTTTAAGAACTTTTATTTTTTTGCTTGAACCAACTACTGGTGAGGTCAATTCAAGGAAATAAATTCCTGATTCTCCTTCGATTATTAAATCAAATTCACTTTTGCTTTCAATAGTTTTCGATTGAATCAATCTTCCATTTAAATCTAAAAGTTGAACCATAAAAGTATTTTCGTTCGCATTAATTTTGATATTTATCTTTCCTTGTGTTGGGTTTGGAGAAATGCGTATCGTTTCATTTTCTAGCTCATTTACAGAAGAAGTGGCACTATCTATTATTTCAACTTGATAAATGGCTGAACTACTATTTCCAGATCCGTCTGTAGAAGTTAACATAACGTTGTAAGTTCCAGTAGCTGTGAAAGTTGAAGGATTAACAGTTTGACTGAATGAGCAGTTGTCATAACTTCCATTGTTTATTGCATTTACAGTTACAATAGCAGGATTACTTGTAAATAGATTTAGCACAAGATTTTGTCCAATCGTTAATGGTTTTAAAGTGTCTAAAACTGTAACTTGGGCAATTGCTGTTGATATATTTCCATAGAAATCTTTTATGCTTAATATTACTTGGTTCTGACCTAAATTGGCACAATTGAAATTAGTTTTACTTAAAGACTTCAATTGAATACCACAATCGTCAAAAGAACCATTATCGATTTGAGTTGCTGTAATTGAAGCCGTTCCTGAACCATTTAAATAAATCGTTTTATTTTGTGCAATAGCAGTTGGAAAAACAGAATCTATAACTGTAACAATAACGTTTTGTGACGCTTGATTTCCATGGACATCTATAGCGGTGAATGTGATAGAATTTTGTCCTACATCAGAGCAATTAAATTGACTTTGAATTATAAACATTGTATCAATACCACAATTATCTGTTGTTCCTAAATCGATATCATCTACTGAAATCGAAGCATTTCCAGATTGATCTAAATTCACACTGAAATTTTGAATTTGAAGTGTAGGAATCATTTGATCTAAAACGGTTACAGTTGCCACACAGAAGTCAGTGTTTCCTGCTGCATCAGCGACTGTCAAAGTAACTTGATTTTGTCCGATGTTTGAACAATCAAAAACAGTTTCTGAAAGAGAAAAATTGGTAATTCCAAGATTATCCGAACTTCCATTATTTATTGCTGAAGGAACGAGTGTTGCAAGACCATTACTATTGAGATAAACAGTAGTATTGGAGCAATTTGCCACAGGTGCTTGAGTGTCTGTAAACGGAGATTCGATAGCTCCACAATCAACGATTCCTTGTTGTATTCTTGCGCCATTGATATAATCGAAAGAGAAGTTTTGAGCAAAAGTATTGCTGCCAAAATTGACTGCTGGCGAATTACTTTGCAAGGAATAATCCAATGCAAGTCCATCAAAAGGGGCGCTTGCAAGAGTTCCAGGATTTACAAAAAGTGGATTCGATGTACTGATATTTACACCAGTTGAATAACCGTTTTCAACGATACAATTTCTCACGTTATTTCCTGGATCGATTTGAACGTTCATGTCTGAATTTGTATTGCCAAAAATGATGCAGTTAGTAATGTTCATCGCAGAATTACTTTGATGAATGGCCTCAGAAGTAATATCGAAGGTAGTATTATGTTTATTGTGACAAATCGTTACATTGGTAAGCGATGATGAATTTACGCCAGAAGTATAAGAACTAATAATTGAGTTTACACCAGAAGGAACTTGGTTTCCAACAATTAATGAATTGTTTATTTCGAATTTAGTTGGTCCTTGTGTAACATTGATAATGTTCCCACTTGTTGTTGAGGTATTATTCGAAACTAAATTACGTTCCATAACAAGTTCAATTCCATCAAAATTAATTACAGGACCTTGCCTTGAATTGTTTCCTATAAA